>CAZHJR010000001.1:0-4498 GCA_964533335.1 uncultured Helicobacter sp.
ACTATTTTATAAAATAGTTAGTATAAAAAAGCTATAATGCAAAAATTTTTATTGGGGATATGTATGAAAAAAAGGGTGCTAGTAAAATTTTCTGGTGAAGCATTAGCAGGTGTAGGTGGTTATGGAATAGATACCCAAATACTAGCATATATTGCGAATGAAATTAAACAGTTAGTTGATAATGATATAGAAGTTGGTATTGTTATTGGTGGTGGTAACATTATTAGAGGTGTTAGTGCAGCAGCTGATGGAATTATCAAAAGAACTAGTGGTGATTATATGGGAATGTTAGCTACAGTTGTCAATGGAATTGCAATGCAAGAAGCATTAGAGCATATTGGTCTTGAAGCGAGACTTCAAACTGCAATAAAGATGGAGCAAATTGCTGAAACATTTATAGTAAGAAGAGCAAAAAGACACCTTGAAAAGAAAAGAGTTGTTATATTTGCTGCAGGAACTGGTAATCCATATTTTACAACTGATACAGCTGCAACACTAAGAGCAACAGAAATTGAAGCTTCGATGCTTATAAAAGCAACAAAAGTAGATGGTGTTTATAATAAAGATCCAATGAAATATACTGATGCAGTTAAATTGGATGTTATCTCATATGATGAAGCTTTACAAGACCATATTAAAGTTATGGATGATACAGCGATTGCTTTGGCAAAAGACAATAAACTTCCTATTGTAGTTGCTAATATGAATGAAAAAGGGAATTTATTTCAGATAGTTAATGGTGACTATAGTAAATGTTCTATAGTAAAATAAAGGAGATAAGATGAGAATAGAAGAGATTTTAGCAAAAGCATTAGAAAGAGTTGGAAATGATAGATATATATTAGCACTTGCAGTGGGTCAAAGAGCTGATGAATTAAGTAATGGTGCTAAGCCACTATTAGATAGTGCAATTTTAAAGAATATGAAATATACAGATATTGCAATTCATGAGATTGCAAAAGGTTTGTTAGTAATAGATGGATTCAAAAAATAATTTTTAAAATATTTGACATTTGGAAAAATATTTATCTTCAATAAAAAATATCAATAGTATAGATGATGCTATTGATGCTCTTCGTAGTGCTATAGAGGTTACACCATTAATTGATAAAGCAATTCTATTTTGTATAGAAGCACATCAGAATCAATATAGAAAAAGTGGTGAACCTTATGTAGTACATCCAATATTAGTTGCAGCTATTACAGCACATTATAGTAATGATGAATCTATGGTACTTGCTGCTTTATTACATGATGTGATTGAAGATACGGCATATTCCTTACTTGAGATTCAAGAGTTGTTTGGCATTGATGTTGCTAATATCGTAGATGGGTTAACAAAAATTACAGAAATTAGAGTTACTGAATTTACTCACTCTAAAGAGCGAGATAAATTATTAAAATCAGCTATGACATTCCGAAAAATGCTGATTGCATCTATTGAGGATGTTAGAGTATTACTTGTAAAACTTTTTGATAGAACACACAATATGCTTACTCTTGATGCTTTGAGTGAGGAAAAAAGATTTAGAATTGCTGAAGAGACCTTAGTTGTATATGCCCCAATTGCTCATCGACTTGGTATGTCGGCTATTAAAAATACATTAGAAGATTTGTCATTTTATTATATTTATCCAAATGAGTATAAAAAAATAGATGAATATATAAAAAACTATCAAGATAAAATTCAAAATACATTTAATCTGTTTATAGAAGATGTTAGTAATGTATTAAACGATGACTTTAATGGAAAGATTAAAATATATAGCAGAATAAAGCATTATTATTCGATATATTTGAAAATCCAAAGAAAAGGTGTTACTATTGATGAAGTTCTTGACCTTCTAGCAATAAGAATTATCACAGATACACCTTTAGAATGTTACAAAGTTTTAGGGCATATACATACAACATATATGCCATTAATTTCAAGATTTAAAGATTATATTGCAATTCCGAAAGAAAATGGTTACCAAACAATCCATACAACAGTTTTTCATAATACAAAGATTTTTGAAATTCAAATACGAACAAGAGATATGCATAAAATAGCAGAATTTGGTGTTGCTGCTCATTGGAAATACAAAAATGGACATGGTAATTTTAAAGAGCCAAATTTAAAATGGTTACACACTTTAGAGATGGATAATGAAAATATTGAAGAATTTTATGATGAAGCAAAAAAAGAGTTATTCTACGAAGAGATTATTGTTTATTCACCTAAAGGAGAATTGTTTAAAATGCCGCGAGGCTCTTGTGCCTATGATTTTGCATATTTAATACATACTGATCTTGGGAATAAAGCAATTGATTGTTTTATAAATAAAGTGAGAAAGCCTTTGATTACTGAACTTAGTAGTGGAGATATTGTTTCTATAAATAAAACTGATGAAACAATGGTTCGTTGCTCTTGGATAAATATTGTAAAAACTACTAAAGCTAAAAAGGCTATTAAAATTTTATGTCAAAATAGACACAAGCAAATAGATCTTATGAATGGTAGAAATATTGTAAATACAATTTTTCTAAGATATTCAGACAATATTTTAGAAAAATATCCACAGTCAAAAGTCTATAAAGTTGTTGAAAACTTAGATCATCTAAAACACTTAAAAAAGATGATACAAACAACTGTAAAAAATGAACTTGGATTGTTTGCACGGATGAAACTTCAACAAGTTAGTCTAAAAGAATATAAATTTGAAAATCTTGTTTTTTATTCAAACTTTTCATTATCATCTTGTTCATTTGACCATTGTTGCCATCCAAAACTAAATGATGAAATTGTTGCTTTTAGAAATGGAAAAGATGTGGTAGTGCATCATAAAATGTGTGAAAATGCTTACACGATGATGAAAGAAAAATATCAAATGGTTTTTTGTAAATGGAGTGATGATAAATATTATGTTTATAAGATGGTTGTGAGCTTAAAAAATATAAAAGGGGAATTAGCAAGATTATTAACACATCTTTCTAATCATGATGCAACTATTTTATTTATTGAATATGGAAAGGATAAAAGTTCACATATTCAATATTGTACAATTGATTTTGAAATTAAAAATAATAATAGTGAAAAAATTAAAAAAATAGTAAACCAAAAAGCTAAAATTATTGAATTTTATTCTGGTGATGATGCTTATAAATAATAAATAACTTGGAGATAATGTAATGGAAGAAAAAATAGCACAAGCTTTAAATGAGATAAAAAGAGGAGCTTCTGAAATTATTGATATTGAAGCGATTGAGAAACTTTTAAAAAACTACTATGAGAATAGTGTGAATTATTTTGTAAAAGCTGGCTTTGATCCAACTGCACCTGATTTGCATTTAGGGCATACAGTTCTTTTACAAAAATTAGCCATTTTTCAAAAATATGGGGGAATTGTTCAGTTTTTGATTGGAAATTTTACAGCTACAATTGGTGATCCAACAGGTAAAAATGTAACAAGAAAAGTTTTAAGTGATGAAGATATAAAAAATAATATAGGAAGTTATACAACACAAGCATTTAAAATTTTAGATGAATCAAAAACGGTTATAGTGTATAACAAAGATTGGTTAGAACCTCTTGGAGCAGCTGGAATGCTCTCTTTAGCTTCAAATTTAACCGTTGCTAGAATGCTTGAAAGAGATGATTTTTCCAAAAGGTATGCAGCGAATACTCCAATCGCACTGAGTGAATTTATGTATCCATTACTTCAAGGATATGATAGTGTGCATTTGCAGTCAGATATTGAGATTGGTGGGACTGATCAAAAATTCAATCTTTTAATGGGACGACAACTTCAAAAAGCTTATGGGGTAAATAAACAGCAATCAGTTCTGATGATGCCTATCTTAGAAGGTCTTGATGGTGTTCAAAAAATGTCAAAATCATTAGGAAACTACATTGGAGTTACTGATGAAGCAAATGATATGTTTGGAAAAGTCCTTAGTATTAGTGATGATCTTATGTGGAGGTATTATGAACTTCTTTCAGCTAAAACATTACAAGAGATTGAAGCTTTAAAAGAGGGTGTTTTAAATAATACGATTCATCCTAAAAAAGTAAAAGATGATTTAGCAATCGAGATAGTTGATAGATTTCATGGTGCTGGAGAAGGGATAAAAGCAAAAGAGGAGTTTACTAAAATTTTTGCTAATAAAGATATCCCAACAAATATGGATGAGTTTGAATTTAGAGTTGGTTCTTGGATATGTCAGGTATTAGTTGATACAAAACTTGTCAATTCAACCTCTCAAGCAAGAAGAGATATTGAAAGTGGTGCTGTTAAAATTGATCAAATAAAAGTAGAAGATAGCAATATGAAATTTGAAAAAGGTACATTTGTTTTACAAAAAGGAAAGAAAAACTTTGTTAGAATAAATATAATTTAGGGGATTATATGAAAGCATTAAAAATAGGTAAACATACAATTGAAAAGCCGATTATCCAAGGTGGAATGGGTGTTGGAATTAGCTGGGATAAACTAGCAGGAAATGTAAGTAAAGAGGG
>CAZHJR010000001.1:4598-38715 GCA_964533335.1 uncultured Helicobacter sp.
GGTATCAATATCATTATCACAGGTGCTGGAATACCAACAAATATGCCAGAATTTACAAAAAATTATCCAGATGTTGCACTTGTTCCTATTGTATCTAGTGCTAGAGCTTTAAAGCTTATTTGTAAAAAATGGAAAAGATATGATAAATTACCTGATGCAGTTATTGTTGAAGGACCACTTAGTGGAGGGCATCAAGGATTTACTTATGAACAATGCTTTATGGAAGAATATCAGTTAGAAAATATTATTCCACCAATTATTGAAGAGGCAAAAGAGTGGGGTGATTTTCCGGTGATTGCTGCAGGTGGTGTTTGGGATAAAAAAGATATCGATAAATTTTTAGCTCTTGGGTGTGCTGGTGTTCAGATGGGTACAAGATTTTTAGGAACTTACGAATGTGATGCACATCCAAACTTTAAAAAAGTGATTCTTGAAGCAAAAGAGGAAGATATCAAGCTTTTAAAATCGCCTGTTGGATTACCAGCTCGAGGTGTTCTCACTTCATTACAAACTAAGATTGCAGAGGGTACAGCACCTAAGGTTGTTTGTATTTCGAATTGTGTAGCACCATGCCATAGAGGTGAGGAAGCAAAAGCTGTTGGATATTGTATAGCTGATAGATTGAGTGATGCTTATAATGGTGATATTGATAATGGATTATTCTTTACAGGTTCAAACGGGTACAGAGTAACTGAGCTTGTTAGTGTACATAATCTTATGGATAAATTAATAAATGGAGAAGAGTAGTCTTCTTTTATGAAAAAAATACAAACAGCTTTTTTCTATCTTATAGTTATTTTTGTTGTAAATAGTTCTTTAAGTGCAAACACTGATTTGGAAAAGTTTCAGTTTGCTAAAAAAAACTATATTACAGCTATTTTTAAAAATGATAAAGAGAAAGAGGAACAATACCTCAAAGACTTGATTCTTTATGGGAAAAAATCAAAGCAGGATATTTCAAAATATCAATCAGAACTTTATAGAATTAATAATAAAAATAAAAAACCTTCAACAATAAAAATCCAAAATAAAGCTGAGCAGCAAAGATATGAAGAGATAAAAAATGAAAATATCTTATCTGATTTACCAAATACATTGTCCAAAGAAAAAGAACAATTTATTAAAGGAAACATTAATTATGATATTAAATCAATAGAAGTTAAAGAGACGGCCATTGTTATAGATTTTTCAAAAAAGATATCTAAAAACGATATTAAATTTTCAAAAAGAAAAGAGAGAAACGGTTACCTATATACATTTCATATAAATGGAAATTTTCGTGATGCCCAGATGACAAATCTAAAGATAGATGGGATTTCTAATATAACTCTTTCTCAAGAAACTGATGAATTACTATATTTAAGTCTTTTTAATGGAAATGATACAAAAACCTATTATCTACTTTTGGATAAAAAAATAATCATTAAAAATAAAATAGAGCTAGAAGATAAGAAAGAAACAACAACTATAATAAAAGAGGAAGATATAGCACTTCCTTTTGATATACCGAAAAAAAGTAATAAAACAAAAGTGATTGTGATTGATGCAGGGCATGGTGGAAAAGATCCTGGAGCGGTTGGACCAAATAATGAACAAGAAAAAGTTGCAACTTTGAAAATTGCCCAATACCTTCACAATAATTTGAAAAATCTTGGCTATTATGCTTATCTTACTAGAGATGATGATAGGTATCTTTCCTTAAAGGAGAGAACGAATATAGCAAATAAAAAGAATGCAGATTTATTTGTTTCAATACATGCAAATGCTGTGACAAAAGATAGGGTAAATTATGCAAGAGGGATTGAAACATACTTTTTATCCCCTGCAAGAAGTGAAAGAGCAAAGGGTGTAGCAGCATTAGAAAATAAAGAGGATATGGAAGCCATGGATAGCTTTAGTGACCAAGATTTGGTATTGACACTTTTAAATAGAGGAAAAACAGTTCAATCACAAAAAATGGCGATTGATGTACAAAGCCAAATTTTATATCAATTACGAAAAAGATATGGAAGAGAGATTATTGATAACGGTGTCAGAGAAGCACCATTTTGGGTTTTAGTTGGTGCTCAGATGCCTGCTGTATTAGTTGAAGTTGGGTATATTTCTCATCCAGATGAATCGCAACTTATCATGAGCGATACCTATCAGCAAGAGATGGCAAATGGGATAGCTGAAGGGATAACAGCTTATTTTATACACAATAGATAAGTCCTGCAAGTAAAAATAGGTAGGTATTAAAAAGTAATATTATAATATTAAGAAGATAAAAAAAGAGTTTGTGCCAAATAGCTAATAAACTTATCAGTATGTGGGTTCCAAAAAGCCAAATAGGAGTAAAAACTAAGGTATATTTTGGATTTGTTGATATCCAAATTTTCAAAAAGTTATCTAAAATATCTCCAAATCCAATCAAATGAAAAATAAGTTCAAATGGATAAAAAACAATAAATCCGATGGTAATAAATGGAGAGAATAATTGCACGAGTGCTGTAGTTCCAAAGAAAAAATGGGTAATTGGATTAATCGCAAAAAAAATCCAAAAATTAAAAAAAAGAAAACTTAGATATTTATTCATTTTACTAAAATAGTGAATATATAAAAAAATATAAAATACTCCAGCAACACTAAACCAAAGGGAGAGTGAAAAAAGTAATTTTGGAAAAAATGCTATTATCAAAACAACTATAAATGCTAAGGAACCAAATGAGAAAAGTTTGATATTAGATCGTAATAGAAATAATCCAAAAATAAACATTGCAAAAGACCTTAAAAACGAAGGAACTAGGTTAATCGCTACAAGATAGATAAAAAGAATAATAGTGATAACAATAAGGATATCCATTTTTTTATTTCTATAGGGAAAATATTTTTGATGAAGTGGAGAATAAAGAAGATTGAGTATAAAAAATAAGACAACTGAGATGATTCCAAGATGAAACCCACTGATAGCTACAACATGGGAAATTCCATAAATTGCACAAAGATTTTGAATACTTCTATCTAAAGGTGTTGCAAAAAAAAGTGTATTGTAAAAATCTCCAATAGCCCCATTTTGATGTTGTTCTCTTACTTTTTGGTGAATATTTTCAACTACACTAAGTGCACTAGGAATAAGTTCAATACTAAAAGAGGGGGCAAAAAAACCTTTCATATAGTTATAAAATGTTATTTTTTGAGATACGATGATAAGGGAGATAGTATCTGCTTTTTGCAAAGAGAGCTTTTTAGGAATAGGTGTAAAAAAACTAAAGTGCTTTGTTTCAACTTTAGCTATATTGTTTAGACTCTTTTTATCCTCTTTTGGATAGATATTTACAATCTTTCCTGTTGTTTGGTATATCTCATCAGAGGTAAACTCTTTCCACAAGCGATATTCTTTGGAAAGAGTGAAAAAAAAGATAAGAAGTAAAATTAAAGAGGCATAAAACCACTCTCTTTTATTATTAATAAGTTTGAGTGATTCCAAAAGAGACCTTCAAACTTATTTATCACATTTTAGGAATAGATTCCATCAAGTAAACTATCAACAAAATCATCTGGAGAAAAAGGGATTAAATCATCAGCTTTTTCTCCAATTCCTACAAATAATATAGGAAGTTCAAGTTCATTTGAGATACTAAATAGGGCACCACCTTTACTTGTTCCATCCAGTTTTGTAACGATTATCCCATCAACTCCAACTATTTGATTGAAAGCTTTTGCTTGAGCTATGGCACTATTTCCTTGTGTTCCATCTAAAATGAGAAGTTTTTGGTGTGGAGCCCCCTCTTGTGCTTTGTTGCAAACTTTTACAATTTTTTCTAATTCTTTGTTAAGATTGGCTTGAGTTTGTAATCTTCCAGCTGTATCAATAATACAATTATCCATATTTTTAGCAACAGCAGATTGGATAGTGTCATATGCAACGGCACTAGAATCATGCCCTTGTTTTGTTTTGATAATTGGAACATCAAGCTTAGAAGCCCAAATAGAGAGTTGCTCAATAGCAGCAGCTCTAAAAGTATCTCCAGCACCTAAAATAACTTTTTTTCCAGATTTTTTGTACATATTTGTTAGTTTTGCTATTGTTGTTGTTTTTCCAGCACCATTCACTCCAATAATCAGTTGAACATAAGGTGATGGTAAATTTTCTGTTTCAACTTTTGGAGCAAATTCAAATAAAGAGATAAGTCTGTGTCGTAACTGCTCTCTTGAAATCATATTTGGTAAACCATCCATTGCAAGTGCAACGATATCATAAGTCATATCTGATTCTATGAGTATCTCTTCAATAGTTTCAAAAGATATTTTTTCTTGTTTATTTCCAAAACTAGTAAGAGTAGAGATATTAGCAATGGTTTTTTCTAAAGCTCTAGAAAAAAAACTCTTTTGAGAATCTACTTCAACTTCCTGATTTTCGGTCGTTTCTTTTTTCTTAAAAATACCAAACATCTATTTTCCAATATGTTTGCTAATATCACTATCTAAAATCTCTTCTTGTGTAGCACCAACATAGTGCATCACTAAAGCACCTTTTTTGTCAAATAAAAACATAGCTGGTATCCCATCAACTCCACCAACAGCATTGGCAAATTCAAAATTCACTTCCCCATTTGTTATTGGATATTTTATTTGGTGTTCATTGATAAAACTTGTTAATTCTTCATTTGGTTTATTTTGCTCTACTGCTACACCAATTACTTGAAAATCTTTATTATATTTTGCCAAAAGGTTATTAAGGTGTGGAATTTCTGCTTTACAAGGTGGACACCAAGTAGCAAAAAATACAACTAAAACAGCTTTATTTTGGTATTCTTTAAATGACCAAATCCCTTTTTTTCTCTCAACCGTTATATCATCACCAGTTGTTGTTTCTAAATTTAAAGTAATATCTTTAGCTATAGGTTGAGCTATTGAATCTCCACTAATTTCATCTTTTTTATCACAACCAGTTATTAAACTAAGTGATAATAATCCAAAAATTAGTAATTTTTTAATCTTCATTTTTATTTCCTTTTGGTAATATGTGACTCGGATTTTATCCAATAGAGGCTTAAAGTAGCACCAAGCTATAACCTCTTTTTGAGAGTTTAATGAGTTGGTGGTAGCAAAAGATGAACAATCTTACAAAGAGTGATTTTAGAAAATTATGTATTAAAAAGTTAAAGTTTTGTAGTAAATTTGGGAAGATAAAAAAAGACAAATTTATATCAAATGAGATATTAAAAGTTATAAGAATTGAAAAAGCAAAAAATATTTTATTGTATATTCCACTTGATATGGAAGTCAATGTTAAAAATTTAATAAATATTTTAAGAAAAAAGAGAAATTACAGAGTATATGTTCCATTAATGGTTGGAAATAGTCTAAAAGTTGTTCCTTATAGACTCCCGTTACATAAAAAAAAATACGGTATTTTTGAACCAAACGATTCCAATTTCAACGTGAAGTTAGATATAGCAATTGTTCCTATAATAGGAACAGATGATACTTTTAGAAGAATTGGTTTTGGTGTTGGTTTTTATGATAGATTTTTTGCTAGTTTAAATTATGAACCAAAAATTGTATTTACTCAACTAAGTTTGTGTAAATCAAGAACAACTTTAACTCAAATGCATGATATAAAATCTGATTATATTATTACAGATAAGGGTACGATATGGAAGAGATAATAGGGGCATTTATAATTTCTGCAATAAGTGCAATTGTGGGTTTTGTAATATCTAAAAAAATAGATAATGCTAAATTTGATATTTATGTAGAGCAAGCAAAAGCAAAAGCAAAAGTGATTGAACTTGAAGCAGAAAATTTACTTGAAAGTGCAAAATTAAGAGCTAAAAAAGAGTTTGATAGTGAGTTTAGAGAATCAAAAAAACTAATTGAAAAAAAAGAGAAAGAGATCAATTATCATCTTGAGATTGAACTAGAAAATATCAAAAAAGATAAAACAGCAGTTACAGAATCAAAAAGAAAAATTGAAGCTTTAAGAAAGGGATTGGAGCAACAAGAGAAAGATTACAACAAGAAACTTGATAAAATTGTTAAAATTTTAGAAAATGTAAGCGGGCTTACACAAGAGGAAGCAAAAGAACATATGATTGAACTTGTAAAAGATGAGTCAAGAGATATTGCTGCTTCTATTTTTAGAAAAGTGTATAAAGAAGCTCAAAAAAACTCTAAAAAAGAGGTTCAAAATATCCTTTCTCATGCTGTTACTAGATATGCAGGTGAGTTTGCAGCTGAGAGACTTACTAATAATATCTCCTTAAAAGATGAAGAAACAAAAGGGAAAATTATAGGGAAAGAGGGGAGAAATATCAAAACTCTTGAGATGTGTTTGGGGGTTGATATTATTATCGGAGATATCCCAAATACTATAACTGTAAGTAGCTTTAATCTTTATAGAAGAGCAATTGCAACAAAAGTTATAGAAGAGTTGATTGAAGATGGAAGGATTCAACCCGCAAGAATTGAAGAGGTATATCAAAGAGTTAAAAGTGAATTTGATGCTGGGATACTAAGAGAGGGTGAGAATACTATCTTAGAACTTGGTATTAAAAATATGCATCCAGAGTTAGTTGAACTTGTAGGGCGACTGAGATATAGAGCAAGTTATGGACAAAATGCTTTAGCGCATACTTTAGAAGTTGCAAATCTAGCTGGACTTATAGCTTCTCAACTTGGTGGTGATACAGTTAAAGCTAGAAGAGCAGGACTTTTACATGATATTGGGAAAGCTTTAACACATGAGATGAAAGGGAGTCATGTTGATATAGGAGCTGATCTTTGTAAAAAATTAGGAGAACCTGAAGAGGTAATCAATGCGATTTATGCTCATCATGGACATGAAGAAGCAAATAGTATTGAAAGTGCTGCTGTTTGTGCAGCTGATGCTTTAAGTGCTGCTAGACCAGGGGCTAGAAGGGAAGTGTTAGAAAGTTTCCTTAAAAGAGTTGAAGAGATTGAGGAGATTGCAAGTAGTAATATTGGTGTTATAAATGCTTATGCAATCAATGCAGGAAGAGAGATAAGAGTAATTGTCAATGCAAAACTTGTAAATGATGATGAAGCGATACTCCTTGCAACTAAAATAGCTCAAACAATTGAAGATAAAGTGCAATATCCGGGGGAGATAAAAGTAAATGTAATAAGGGAACTTCGTGCAAGTGGATATGCGAGATGACAATTATTTTAAAGTAAACAATTTTACTTTTTTAAAGATTTGGTATGAATTTTATTTGACGAAAAATGAGTGATGAAGGAAAAATATGAGTAGTAAATTAAGTGTAAAAATAATAGCTGGAAAATATAAAGGTAAATCTATTGAATTACCCTCTTTAGAAACAACAAGAAGTAGTAAGGCAATTTTAAAAGAGTCTTTTTTTAATGTTTTGCAATATGATATCATCGATACAATTTTTATAGAGGCTTTTGGGGGAAGTGGAAGTATAGGGCTTGAAGCTTTAAGTAGAGGTGCAAAACATAGTTATTTTTGTGAAATAGATAAAAAATCATATAAGGTTCTTGAAAGAAATTGTAAAACGATTGATGAAAATAACTCTACACCAATACTTGGAGATACTTTTGAAGTTCTACCAAGGTTAGTTAATAATAGCTTTAAAAATGATTCAATTGTAGTTTATATTGATCCCCCTTTTGATTTTAGAGAGGGGATGGACAATATCTATCAAAAATCTTTTGAAATGGTAGAGTCTTTTGAAAATAAAAATATTTTTTTGATTACTTTTGAACATAAGAGTGACTTAACACTTCCTGATATTATTGGTAATTTTAAAAAATACAAAACAAAAAAGTTTGGAAATAGTTCTCTTTCATATTTTCAAAGAGTTGAAGAAGAGAATTAAATTTTTGGGCTATGAAGATAAAAATTTATCTATTTATCCTCTTCTTTATAGTTATGTTTACTTTTTTTGGTGGCTACTTTTATAGTGTGTCACCTTATGATTTAAATCCTACAAAAATACTCCAAGCACCTTCATCAGAGCATCTTTTTGGTACAGATAGGCTAGGAAGGGATATTTTAGCAAGAATTATAGAAGGTGGTCAAATCTCACTCATTATAGGATTTTTGAGTGCTAGTATTACATCACTAATCGGCTTGTTTATAGGGATTAATGGAGGATATTTTAAAGGAAATATAGACAAATCAATAGTAATTTTGATAGATTTATTTTTAACTTTTCCTACTTTCTTTTTGCTCCTTGCTCTTGTAAGTTATGTCGATGCTTCAATGTTTGTTATTATTTTTATCCTCTCAATTACAGGTTGGATGGGTACAGCTAGACTTATTAGGAGTGAAAGTTTTGCAGTAGGGAATAAGCCTTATATTAAAGTTTTAAAATTAGCTGGGGTATCCAATACAAAGATAATCTTTAAATATTTTACACCATTAATAGCACCTATTGTTTTAGTTTCTTTTACTTTTGGAGTAGGGGGTGCGATACTTGGTGAATCGGCACTTAGTTTTCTTGGACTTGGAATAAATCCTCCTGCGATGAGTTTGGGAACCATTCTAAGTGATGGTAAGGATATACTTGATGTTGCACCTTGGGTGAGTTTTTTTTCGGGATTATGTATTTTTCTAGTTACTTATTGTTTGGTACAAATTTCAAGTTTTATACAAAATAAAACAAATAATAAAGATATTCAAAGTTTGTGATTATTATTAATATAACTTAATGTAAACTTTCATTATGTTTTTAAAAGATTTTATACACCCCATTGATGATACTGTTGATGTTTTAGCAACACTGCAAGAAGTTGTTGACAAAATGTCAACTGAAAGATTACATCATATTATTATAATTGATCAAAATAAGCCTGTTGGAATCATTAGCGAACAAGATATAGTTAGGTTTTTTAGTAGTAGAATGAATTTTCAAGAGTGTGCAATTGATTATGCTGTAAGAGATCTTGTAGTATTGCACCATACACGATTGGTAGAATATGCACTCACTATGATGCTCAATAACAATATCCGTAAAATAATTGTGATTGATAATAATGATAATTATATAGCATGTATGGAACAAGAAGATCTTATCTATACCTTAGAAGAGAAGATTCAAGGAAAAAGTCTTAAGCTCCAACAATTGACCCATTCAGGGAATAAAGCTGTGCTTATTAGGGAAGATAGCACACTCAAACAAGCACTAGATATTATGACAACAAATAAATTAACATCAGTTTTGATTGCATCAGATGAGAAAGCAATTGGTATTATCTCTGAAAGTGATATTATCAAATTAGCACAACAAAATGTGAATCAAGAGGAAATTGTAAAATATTTTATGCATGCTCCAATAATTCAAATCGAAGAATATAAAACAGCAGAAGATATGATTCAACTGATGCAAAAGCAAAGAATTCGTAGGGTTGTTGTATTTAATTCCAATGATGAACATTATTATACACTCTCTTCAAAAGATGTTGCTGCAATTGTAAGGGGGAATTATACAAAGTTTTTGGAATCTAAATTTTATGATTCAAGGGATACTTTTAATGCACTTTCAGAGTATATCATTGAGCTTATTGATGTAGAAGGTGAACAGATTATTTTTTGGACAAATGGGATTACAAAGGCTAACTTTGATATTCGCATTGATGATTGTATTACAAAACTTATTGATAAAAATCAATGGAAAAAACTGTACGAAACTCTTAAAGTTAGTCAAATTCTTTATGACACAGTTGAGATACAAAATAGATATTATCAAATCAAAGGTCATTATGGGACAATGATAGATGATAATGTTATAAAATTATTTTTAAATGATATTACTGAGATTATGACACTTACAGAGCAGTTAAAAAAAGAAAATGATTTTAAAGAAAAACTTTTATTTGATCAGGCAAAAATGGTTCAAATGGGTGAGATGATTGGGAATATTGCTCATCAATGGAGACAGCCACTTTCTATGATAACAGTGACGGCTTCTGGTATGGGAATACAGCAAGAGATGGGAACATTGCAAGTTGATAGTATTCCAGATAAAATGAAAGTTATAGTTGATAATGCAAATTACTTATCTGATACTATTGATATCTTTAGAAATTTTTTAAAAGAAAAAAAAGAGTTAAGAGAGCTTGTTGTTCAAGAGAGTATTCAAAAAGCATTTATGTTAACAAATGCTACTTTGCAACATAATCATATTAAATTGATTGATAATATTAAACAAACAAAACCAATTGTAATCCAAATGATAATGGGTGAATTAGAACAAGTGATAATTAATATAATCAATAATGCCAAAGATATATTAATAGAAAAAGAGATTTTAGACCCATGGATAAAAGTAGAGCTTAGATTGGATGATTCTTCTAATGTAATTATTATTTCAATTGAAGATAATGGTGGTGGTATTCCAAATGATGTTATTCCACATATATTTAGTGAATACTTTACTACAAAAGAGCATAACGGCACAGGACTTGGCTTACATATGAGTCAACAAATTATCACAAATAGCTTTAAAGGGAAGTTGTATGCTAAAAATACTCAAAATGGGGCTAAATTTTCTGTTGAGCTACCGTTAGAATCACCATCAAACTGATATACTAAACTTCCCATTTCAAAATATAAGATGGGAAGTTTTTCTTTTAATGTCTTTCGTGTAAAATTTGGTCAAGGAGCTTAAATACATCCTTACTCGCTTGCTCCATCTCTGCAAGTGCTTTTATAGCATAATCATAGTTGATTTCATTTTCTTTAATCGCATCAAATACATGATGTGTAGCATTATGAACTTTACTGTGAGGAAGGTCTAATTTTCCGTAACTTGGAGTTTTAGAAAAGAACTTTTTACCAAGTCCTTCGTTGTACCATTTTCCTAATCTACAATTTTTATGGTCAACAAATCCAAAAGCTGGTTTTTTTTGTGAAACAGAAAGATAAGTATTCACTTTCCAAATTACATGGTCAAGTTTTGCCAAACTCATAAAAACTCTATCAGTTATTTGGTGGAGTCCATCAAATGCAGTTGTGGTTGTATTCATAGCACTGTTAATTTCATCTGAGTAGTTTAGTGTTGTTTGTGTAATTTGACTGATAGCTTTGGTGATAAGTTCAAATCTCTCGTTTGTTTGTTTTACACTATCTTGAATAGATTGTACAACAGAACTAATCTCTTTTGCTGAATCACTACTTCTATTTGCCAAGTTTCGTACCTCTTGAGCAACAACAGCAAAACCTTTACCAGCTTCCCCAGCCGTTGCAGCTTCAACTGCTGCATTTAAGGAAAGAATATTTGTTTGAAATGAAATTTGATCAATTGTAACAACCGCTTTTGCAATATTTACCGCCTTTTCATTTAATTGATTTACAACTTGATTAATTTCAGTTGCATTAGAATAAAGTGAATTCATCTCATTTGTGATATCTTTTAATTTTAAAGAAGAATCTCTAAATACAGTTTTTGCAGTGTTAGTACTATCAAGATTCTCCCTTGCTAAGTTTGTTGAATCTGCTAAATTTGCTTGAATATCGAGTAAACCAACTTTCAGATGCTCGTTTTCACTTGTAAGTATGTGATGCAAATTTTCACTAAAAGTATCAGATGAGCTTTCTAGCTGTTTTGTGTTGTTAGCTACTCTTAATTTTTCATTTAACTCATTGATAGTGTTTTGAAGTTGATTGTTTTGTAAAAGTAAGCTATTTACTTCCTTCTCTTTCTCTTTTATTTTTTCAATAGAAGAACCCAATTCATGCTCTTTAGCAGACAATTTTGTAGTTAAACTCTCAATTTCGTTTTTTAATGTTTGTGTTCCAAAAAACATGTTTGTCCTCTTTATATAATGATTTTTTGTACTATACATAAATAAAATTTAAAAAAAGTTTTAACTATAATCGCAAATAGAACAATACCAAATTAAAATATATATATCGTTTAAGTTTTCTTTCGTTACAATCATCAATCAAAATGCAGCAGCATTGGAAAATCCCAAAGAACCGTTCGCATTGTTAAAAAAGGAAAAATATGGAAAAAATTATAGATATTATAGATAGTATTGCTTATGAAAAAGGGCTTAAAACAGTTGAAATCGAAGAAGCTTTAAAAGAATCACTTATAAAAACAGCTGAAAAGATGATAGGTGGAAATCTTGTATTTGATGCAAGTATCAATAGGGAGAAAAAGAAGTTAAATCTTTTTCAAAAAATTGAAGTAGTTGCAAACGATGATTCTAAATTAGAGGGAAAAACTATAGTTGATGATGAGGAAGTTGAAGTTAATGTAGAAAATTACATCTCAATTGATGAAGCGAAAAAACTTGATGATAGTTTAGAGATAGGTGATTTTTTAAATTATGATTTAGAATTTGAATCTATGGGACGAAATGCTGCAACGATACTTTTCACAAACCTAGAATATAGACTTCAAAGACATATAGAAGATAATCTTTTTAAAAAATATAATTCAAAACTAGGAAAAACAGTTACAAGTTCAGTAACAAGTGTTGATAGAAATGAGAATACTTTTATGGAAATAGGGGAAGTGAGAGCAATACTTCCTCGAAAAAATAGGATAAAAGGGGAATCTTTTAAAGTTGGCGATTCTTTAAAAGCTGTTGTAAAAAGTGTAAAAGTCGATAAACAACATGGGCTTATTGTTGAGGTAAGTAGAACAAGTCCAAAATTTTTAGAAAGTTTACTTACTTTAGAAGTCCCAGAACTTAAAGACAAACGAATCACAATTGAATCAAGTGCTAGAATTCCAGGGGTAAGATCAAAAATTGCAATCTCTACAACTGAAGCAAATATAGATCCAATAGGTGCAATTGTTGGGGTTAAAGGGGTTAGAATAAATGCTGTAAGTAAACAACTTCATGGTGAGAATATAGATTGTATCGATTATAGTCCAATTCCTGAGATTTTTGTAAGTCGTGCTATGAGTCCAGCTGTTGTCAATAGTGTCAAAATTGAAAAAAGTACAAATCCAAATGAAAAAAGTAAAGCTATCATCACGATAAATTCAGATCAAAAAGGAAAAGCTATTGGGAAAGATGGTTTAAATATCCGTCTTGCATCTATGCTTACAAATTTTGATATTGTTGTAAATGAAGTTGGAGGAACAACTACTTCGACTCCTTCAAATGAAGAGGCTAAAGTAACAGAAGAAAAAACCAAAGATGTATCAAGCTTGGAGGCATTATTTAAATAATGGGAAAACTACATATATTTGATAGTGTAAAAAAAGAAAAACTTCTTTTTGAACCACAAGAAGAAAATAAAGTTAAAATGTATGTCTGTGGACCAACTGTGTATGATAATGCACATCTTGGTCATGCAAGGAGTGCTATTGTTTTTGACCTCCTTCACAGAGTTTTAAGAGCAAATGGATATGAAATAACTTTTGTAAAAAATTTTACTGATATTGATGATAAAATCATTAAAAAGATGAGTGAAAGTGGAAAGTCTTTAGAAGAGATTACAACTTATTACATTAATAGTTATAAAACTGATATGGAAGCCTTAAATATCTTACCATCAACGATTGAGCCAAAAGCGACAGAGAGTCTTGAATCGATGGTTGGGCTTATTGATACACTTTTGGAAAATAAAAATGCTTACAAACTAGATGATGGTATTTATTTAGAAACAGCAAATGATATCCATTATGGTGATATTTCAAATAGAGTGAGTGATGATGCTTCCATCTCAAGAATCGAAACAAACAATCATAAAAAAGACCAAAAAGATTTTGCTTTGTGGAAATTTAATACAGATGGGGTAAGTTATCATACCCATTTTGGAAAAGGGAGACCAGGATGGCATTGTGAATGTAGTGCAATGATAGATAAGTATCTTGCAAATCGTGAATTGCCATATGCTATCGATATTCACGGAGGTGGAGCTGATTTGCTTTTCCCTCATCATGAAAATGAAGCTTCTCAAACTAGAATGGCTTATGGGCAAGAGTTGTCAAAATATTGGATTCATAACGGCTTTGTCAATATTAATGGTGAAAAGATGAGTAAATCTCTAGGAAATAGCTTTTTTCTAAAAGATGCCCTCAAAGAGTATAGTGGAGAGGTTATAAGATTTTATATGTTAACTACTAACTACAGAGCTGATTTTGGATTTAATACTGAGGATTTAGAAGCGAGTAAAAAAAGACTTGATAAACTTTATAGACTGAAAAAAAGGGTTTATGATGTTGCAAAAAACGATGCTTTAAAACCTTTAGGTTATAAGCAAACTATTTTGGAAGCTTTAAATGATGATTTAAATACATCAAAAGCTTTTGCTTCTATTGATGAATTTGTGAATTTTGCAAATGATAAGTTAGATAGCAATCCAAAAGATAAAAACCTAAAAAGTCAAATTGTAGATATCTTTGATTTTATTAGTGATATTTTGGGAATAGGATTTCAAAATCCTTATAGCTATTTTCAATTTGGGATAAGTGAAGAGGAAAAAAAGAGTATTGAAGAGAAGATTCTTTTACGAACAGAAGCGAAAAAAGAGAAAAATTTTGCTTTAAGTGATACAATAAGAGATGAACTAAGTAGTATGAAAATAAGCATAATGGATACACCAAATGGTACATTATGGGAAAAAATTTAATAAGGAAATAGAGGGATGAAAGTAACTGTACCAGCAACAAGTGCAAATTTAGGACCTGGGTTTGACACCTTAGGATTAGCATTAAATATTAGAAATAAAGTGATTATAAAACCAGCGAAATTTAATAGTGTCTCTTTAAAAGGTGAGGGTGCGAATAATCCAAAACTTAAAACAAATAATATGTTTGTTTCTACATTTAATGATTTTTACGACAATTTGAGTAGTAAAAAACAAAATTTTAGATTTGAATTTATTAATGAAATACCACTTTCTCGTGGACTTGGAAGTAGTAGTGCAGTTATCATTAGTGCGATAGCTTCAGCTTATGCAATTTGCGATATGAAAATAGACAAACAAAAGCTTTTAAATCTAGCCCTTAGTTATGAATCACATCCTGATAATATCACTCCAGCTGTGATGGGTGGGTTTACAGTTGCAACAGTCAAAGACCATGAAGTTCATTTTATACGAAAAGAGTTACCTGATACACTTAAGGTTGTCGTTGTTATCCCAAATCGACCAATTAGTACAAATGAATCACGAAAAATCCTCCCTTTTAAGTATTCTATAGAAGATACAGTTTTTAATGTTTCTCATAGTTCTTTGCTAACAGCTGCTTTTTTTAGTGAAAATTGGCAAATGTTGAGAGAGGCATCAAATGATAGAATGCACCAATATTATAGAATGAAGCAGATGCCAGAACTTTTTGCAGTACAAAAAACGGCACTTAAAAATGGTGCTTTGATGAGTACACTTTCTGGGAGTGGTTCAACTTTTTTTAACATCGCTTATAGTGATGATGCAAAGAATTTGGCAATCGCTTTGAAGGAAAATTTTCCACAATTTAAAGTTTATACTTGTGACTTTAATAATAGTGGTGTGCAAGTAGAATATTAAGAGAGTTTTGGATACAATCCGTGAATTTGAAAAATAAACCGATAAGAACTTGTATTGCTTGTAGAATGAAATTTGAACAAACTACAATGTTGCGATTACAATGTAATGATAAAAATCTAATCTCTTTTTGTGGAAATGGGAGAAGCTTTTACTTGTGTGAAAAATGTTGTGAAGATATCAAAAAATCGGTTAAGTCAGTTTATAAACAATGCAAAAACAAAGCTGATTATGAAGAACAGCTTAAGGAGATAGTAGAAATATGGAAGACAAAGTAAGTATAAGAGAGATAGCAGAAGAATCAGGTGCAACACATGCAGAGGTAATTGCAAAGGCAGCAGATTTATCAATTATTTTAAAATCACCTCAAAGTAAATTAACTTATGAACAAGCTGAAGAGATTGTAAATTATATTGTTACAGGTAAAAGTGACAAAATAAAAGCTACAACAACTGAAACAAAAGCAAAAAAATCAAGTGTAACGACAAATACGGTTGCTAAAAAAACACAAACTGGGCAAAAAGTTGAAGTGGTATCGGAAGTGAAAGTTGATAATATAAGCACAAAAACTTTAAAAGTTGATGTTGTATCGGTTGGTGATGAAAATGTAGAAGATGAATCAAAACAAATACAATCAATTGCAGAAGGTGAAGCTCCTCTTAAAAGAGGGAAACTCACTATTGTAAAGAAAAAAAGACCAATTGATGAGATAAAAGCAACAAATTATGAGCAATCTAAAAAACAATCGATGAAATCTATGAGTGAACTTTTTGGAAATTCACCTGAAAATAAGGAAGAGTACTCTCAAAAGCAACAGCAACCAAAGAATAAAAAACAGGTTAAAAAAGTACCACCAAAAGCACATGTAAGTGGTGAAAAAATAGATGTTTTTGTTCATACAAGTGATGGATTTAAAGAGAGTGATGATTCTATTCTTGGTGAAGAAGTTGTTCTTTATGATATGGATTTACTTGAAACTTCTAAATTTTTACAAGATACTCCAAAACAAACAGAAAACATAAGAACAACAAAACCATCAGCTTTTGGAAATGTTCCAAGGGGACTCAAAAGATCAACGAAAAAGAAAAAATATATTAAAAAAACAGAAGCTGAAGATATTACAAGTGTGACTATTCCTGAAGAGTGTAGGGTATATGAATTTGCTGAAAAGATTGGAAAATCGACAGCAGATGTTATCGGTAAATTATTTATGCTTGGTATGATGGTAACAAAAAATGACTTTTTAGGAAATGATGAAATTGAGATTCTTGGGGAAGAATATGATATTGAAATCACTATTAAAAATGAGCTTGAAGAAGTAAATTATGAAGAGACTTATGATGATGAGGTTATAGATACTTCAAATTTTGTTGATCGTCCCCCTGTTGTAACGATTATGGGACATGTGGACCATGGTAAAACATCTTTGTTAGATAAAATTAGAAGCAGTAGAGTTGCAGCTGGAGAAGCTGGTGGAATTACGCAACACATCTCTGCATACACAGTTACTAAAAATGGAAAAGAGATCACTTTTGTAGATACTCCAGGACACGAAGCATTTAGTTCGATGAGAATTAGAGGAGCAAATATTACAGATATTATTATCTTAGTTGTTGCAGCTGATGATGGTGTAAAACCTCAAACCGTTGAATCAATTAAAGCTGCAAAAGATAGCGGTGCTCCAATTATTGTTGCAGTGAATAAGATTGATAAAGAAACTGCTAATATTGATATGGTTAAAGCAGGTATGGCTGAACATGGAATTATGCCAACAGAGTGGGGTGGAGACTATGAGTTTATTGGAGTTTCTGCGATGACTGGAGCTGGAATAGAGGATTTGTTAGAAAATATTCTTATCCAATCTGAACTTCTTGAGCTTCAGGCGGACCCAACAGCTTTAGCAAAAGCTACAGTAATTGAAGGCTCAACTGTAAAAGGAAGAGGAGCAGTAGCTACTGTTATCGTTCAAAATGGAACACTCAAAGTTGGAGACAATATCGTTGCAGATACAACTTATGGAAGGGTAAAAGCTCTTCTTGATGATGGAGGAAAACCAGTAAAAGAACTTGGACTTAGTAAAACAGGTCAGGTTGTTGGATTAAATGATGTTCCAAATACAGGTGTTTCACTCGTGGCACTTGAGAGTGCTGCTGAAGCAAAAGCAATTGCAACAACAAGAGCTGAACATGCACGAGCAAAAGAGTTAAGTAAATCGACAAAAGTTTCACTTGAAGAGATGTCAAATCTTATTGCTGAAGGGAAAATCAAAGCACTTCCTGTAATTATCAAAGCAGATGCTGGTGGAAGTTTAGAAGCGATTAAAGTAAGTCTTGAAGATATTAAAAATGATGAAGTTAAAGTTAAAATAGTTAGTTCAGGGGTTGGTGGAATTACTGAAGCTGATGTAGCCTTAGCAAGTGCAAGTGATGATTGCATAATTATTGGATTCAATGTACGACCTACTGGTGAAGTAAAAGTAAAAGCAAAATCAAGTGGTGTTGAGATTAGAACTTATAGTATTATTTATAACCTTATTGATGAGATTAAAGATACTTTATCTGGAATGATGAGTACAATTGTTATTGAAGAAAATACAGGTCAAGCAAAAGTTAGAGAAACATTTGTTGTGCCAAAAATTGGTACGGTTGCTGGATGTATTGTTACAGATGGTAAAGTTGTACGAGGTGGAAAAGCTAGACTCATTAGGGATGGTGTTGTTATTTATACTGGAAATATTGATTCGCTTAAACGATTTAAAGATGATGTTAAAGAAGTTGCAAATGGATTTGAATGTGGAATTATGTTCAAAAAATTCAATGACATTCAAGTTGGCGATTATATAGAAACATTTATCGAGCATAAAGAAGCTCAAACGGTATAAGTTTTATGAGAGATAAAAGTATAAATTTGCAACGAACAGAGTCTCTTTTAAGGGAGCTTGTTCCTGAAGCTCTTGGTGATTTGAGTGATAGTAGAATCAATTCACTTACAATAACAGATGTAAAATGCAAAAATGGAAAGTATGATGCAAAAGTCTATTATGATGGAAATGATTTAACTCCAGCGGAGAGAAAAGAGGTTCAAAAAGCACTTTATAGTGCAAATAGTAGAATTAAATCATATATTTTAAATTCAACTGGGTGGTATAAATGTCCAGATTTTACATTTGAAAATGATACAAATTTAGAATCGATTCATAAATTAGAAGAGTTATTTGCAAAAATTAAAAAAGATGAAAAAAAAGAAGAGCAAGAGTAAAAAATGGAATTAGAAGAAGAGATAAAAATAGTAGTTGAAGGTTGTGGTATGTCACTTTATGATATTGCACAATTAAAAGAAAATGATAATAATATTTATAGAATTTATATCACTTCACCAGAGGGTGTAAGTTTAGATAAATGTGAAGAGGTAAGCCGAATGGTTGCACCTATTTTAGATATCAAAGAGCCAATGAGGGGAAAATATTTACTTGAAGTAAGTAGCCCTGGAATTGAGCGAAAATTAAAAAAATTGGAACATCTTCAAAATTCAATTGGTGAAAATGTTAAAGGAAAACTTTTTGATGGAAACACATTTAAAGGGAAGCTTTTAAGTTTTGATGAATCAAATAATTTTACATTCCAAAGTGAAGAGGGTGGAGATTTTACACTACAGTATAGCTCAATTTTAAGTGCTTCAACTTATTATAATTGGTAGTTTTAAACAGCATATATGAAATTATCTTATATGCAACTTGCGGTTGATAAAGCTTGGAGATATCAATTTCTTACTTATCCAAATCCTGCTGTTGGTGCTTGTGTTGTTAAAAACGGCATAGTTTTAGCAGTTGAAGCACATGAAGTGGCAGGAAAACCTCATGCAGAAGTCAATGCACTTAAAGTAGCATATCTTATTTCTTATCCAAATTCTCCCCTTAAAGAACTTGAGGAATCGTTTGAAATTCACGATTTTTTAATCAAAAATCATAACAATTTTTTTAAAGATTGTGAGATTTTTGTGACACTTGAACCTTGCAACCACATAGGCAAAACTCCAGCATGTGCGAATCTTTTAAAAGAGGTTGGTTTTAAAAAAGTAACTATTGGTTCACTTGATCCAAATAATCAAGCAAGCGGTGGGGTGAAAACATTGCAAGTGAGTGGAATAGAAGTAGAAGTTGGAGTTTTAAAAGAGGAGTGTGATAATCTACTTTTCCCTTTTTTAAAGTGGCATAACGGTAGATTTAGATTTTTTAAATTGGCAATTAGAGCAAATGGAAGTTGCGATGGTGGGTATATTACAACTCAAGAGAGCCTCAATCTTGTCCATGAAATCAGAACAAAGCTTGAGTTACTTATTATTGGTGGCAATACAGTGAGAATAGATAGACCCACCCTTGATAGTCGCTTTGCAAAAAATAATGAACCTAGCGATATTTTGATATATTCAAAACAAAAAGAATTTGACACTTCAATACCTTTATTTCATATTCCAAATCGAAAAGTTTTTATTGATAATAATTTAAAAAAGATTCAAGTGAAGTTTTCTATGATAGAGGGTGGTTTTGGATTGCTTGAAGTTTTAAAAGAGGAGATAGATTTTTTAATGTTATTTGTTTCCTATAAAGAATTTAACACACTTCAATTTGATGCAACACAATATTGTTTTGAAAAGGTATATTCTTATTTTATAAACGAATTTGATGAAATTATTTTTTATAAAAAAAAGCTTAATAGAAAGTAGCTTTGTAACCATTTAGTAACCATTTGGTAATCAAAGGGCATTTAAATCAAACAAAAAGTATAATGCTTTCTTCATACAATAAAAAAGTTACATAATGGTAGCAAAAAGGTTACAAATGGATATCAAAACGATAGAAAAAATAAATACGGTTACTACACAATCGATGTCTGCTTATATTAAGTTTTCATTGGCATTGTTGTTTGTTGCTCTTGTATTTGGGTATAGTTATTCAACATATTTCAATATTCCAAATAATACATTCCTAATTTTAGGTGCTGTTTTTGGTGCTTATATGGCGATGAATATTGGAGCAAATGATGTTGCAAATAATGTTGGTCCAGCAGTTGGTTCAAAAGCACTTACTATGACAGGTGCTATTATTTTGGCAGCTATTTTTGAAGCGATGGGAGCATTTATAGCGGGTGGAGATGTCGTAAAAACGATAAAAGATGGGATTATTAATCCAGATTTAATTGCAGATCCTCAAATCTTTGTCTGGGCGATGACAGCAGCACTTTTATCAGCGGCACTGTGGCTTAACCTTGCAACAGCAGTTGGTGCACCTGTTTCTACAACACATGCTATAGTTGGAGCTGTTATGGGTGCTGGGATAGCAGCCGCAGGCTTTTCAATTGTATCTTGGGGAACAATGGGAAATATTGCAATGTCTTGGGTTATTTCGCCTATTTTAGGGGGAATTGTCGCTGCTGGATTTCTTTATTTTATTAAAAAAACTATTATCTATAAAAAAGATATGATTAGTTCAGCTAAGGTTATTGTCCCTTATTTATTAGCATGTATGGCTTGGGCATTTAGTACATATATTATTTTAAAGGGGATGAAACAGCTTATCGAAATAGATTTTGTGGGAGCATCTTTAATAGGGATTGTAATAGCTATTATTGTTTATTTGTTAGTGTATAAGATGATTACAAAAACAAGTGAAAAATTGCAAAATAAAAGAGAATCAATCAATACACTTTTTAATATCCCCTTAATTTTTGCTGCAGCATTACTTTCATTTGCACATGGGGCAAATGATGTAGCAAATGCTATTGGACCTCTTGCTGCTATTTATGATGCAGTGACACAAAATGAGATTGCTTCTAAGGTTGATATTCCATTTTGGGTAATGGCTGTTGGTGCAATTGGTATTGTTGTAGGACTTACTTTATATGGTCCAAAATTGATTAAAACAGTAGGGAGTGAAATAACAGAATTAGATCAGATACGAGCATTTTCAATTGCTATCGCCTCTGCAGTTACTGTTATCATTGCTTCACAATTAGGGCTTCCTGTAAGCTCAACACATATCGCAGTTGGTGGTGTTTTTGGGGTTGGATTTTTAAGAGAGTATTTAGATAGTAGTGAAAGCAATTACATTGCAAAAGCAAGGAAAAGATTTAAAAAAGATAAAAAAGATTTAGAAAACTATGAAAGAGAATTGACTCATCTCATTGAAATTAAAGACAAAAGCAAAGCAAATTACCAAAGAATTGTAACTTTGCATAAACTTATTGATGAAAAAATAGAATCATCTGTTCAAGCAAAAAAGAATTTCCAAGAAGCTAAAGGGATTAAGTATGTTAAAAGAGATGCTGTGAAGAAGATTATTGCTGCTTGGCTTATAACAGTTCCTGTTGCTGCTGGACTTGCTGCAGCGGTATTTTTTATGATTAAAGGGATTATGTCATAATCCCTTTCTCTTGTATCAAAGTATCAAACCCTTTATAAAAGTGGTTTGATAATGTACTCATAAGTTGAAAAAAGCACCTCAATAACAATTAACCAAATAATAATCCATTCTAAAAACTCACTTGATTTTTGATTGACTCTATCGGTTATAAATTCAACTGATTCTTTTAAAAATGAAATTTTATATTCTACTACTTCAAATCTAGGTTTGAGTTCTAGTTGAAGTGCTAGTTGATTATAGAGTGATTCAAGTTGAAAATCATCCCAAAGGATATCTGGCTTGTCCAAAAGATAGAGTTGGCTTAATATTTCAAATCTCTCTTTTGCAATGCTACTTGCAAAATTCATTAAATTTTCTCTATCTTTTGCTTTTATATGTTCAATTTTATCGTATAGCTTCTTACTATCTTGAAGTTTTACCTCAAGGGATTTCTCTCGTATCTCTAAACCCACACTTTGTGAAAGAACAAGTGAGACAATCGAAGCGATTGATTTATTAAATTTATTGTATTTTATGACTTGAGAATCGATAAATGGTTTTTCAAAATTATTATCAATAATCATCGGATAATCTTGATTGATAAGTGCAGTTTCATAGTGATTTGCTTCTTTAATTTTAAGTCGATGGAGGAAAGACTTAATCTCATCGTGATTAAAATTACAAAAAGTAATAACACCAAAGCTAGTGGTAAAGATAAATTTATCATTTGTTATTTCACCAACGAGAGAATTTTCTATTTTTGTTAAAATTAAACCTGGAAACTCTTTTTCCAAATCTTGTTGATTGATAATAATTGGAATCTCTACCGAAACGAATAGTATTTTGTCTTGCATGCTTACTCTCCTTAAATCTTTTTCATTATATCTTTTAATGATTACAAAATAATAATTTCCTCTTTCACATCATCAAATACATGACTATTTAAAATAATTTCAATTTTTTTATTATTACTAATAGTATCAAGAATAATGATACACGAAAGATCAAATAGATTTGTGGTAATCTTATTTCGTATTGATAATTCATCTTCAAATCGTGGTGGATTTTTCATTAGTTCATAGATGTTATGATAATTTGTATTTGCTAAATGGTTGAAGTGGGCTAATGAAATAAGTTTCGTTTCATCTCTATTGAGATAGTAAATATTATCTTTTTTATACTCTATTTGACCTGCAGTTTTTTTATTTTTTAAAGTTGAATAGGGTAAAAAATAGGAAGGAATAACTTCATTATTGATTTTTACTAAACCACTTAGCAGTCTATAATTTAAAAACTTTTGTTTGATGATTTTAAAATTCATATTTTCTTTTTGAAGTTGGTTTCTTTTTTTATAAAGTTCGATTCTCTCTTCAATTGATTCTGGTAGTATTTGTTTATTTATTGGGGATATCATCTCATCAAGAAGTTTTTGTTGTTGTAGTCTTTGAGTAGAAAGAGCAAAAAGGCAGCCACAATAATTTTGACGATAGAGTTGATTTTCTTTTACAGCCTTTCCTTGTAGTTCCATCCCGTTTCCTACTCTATAATCTTTAAAAATAAATTCCAAATCATACTTTTTTGCTAACTCATTTCCAATAATTTCTAGTTTTTCTTGTGATTTTTTAGGGCTAATTAAAAGTGAAGTTGTAAAACTTGTACTGCCTAATTCTATAGCTTTTTTTACACTTACTTCGAGTCTTGTATCAAAACAAACTGTACAACGATTCCCTTTTTCAGGTTCATTTTCAAGTCCTTTTACAAGCCCCAGCCAACCTTCCAAATCATAATCTCCTTCAATAAGTTCAATCCCTAAAAGTTCACAGCTATACTGTACATCTAAAAATCGCAAGCGATATTCATTATATGGATGGATATTGGGGTCATAAAAAAAACCAATTAACTTTTCATTTGGAAAATCTTCTTTTAATTTTTCTAAAAAATAGTGACTATCTACACTGCAACAAATATGAACTAACAAATTAACCCTTTATAAATTATTGGATATTATACCAACTCAAACAAAAATAAAGAGACTTTATAATAAGGGATTTTATGACAAAGCAATTATATATAGACCAAGAAGCACTTGCAACATTAAGCCTTTTAAAAGAGGGGCTTTTAAAACCTGTAGATAAACTGATGAATGAAAAAGAATCGATTGAGGTAAATAAAACAAAAATATATAAAGGGACAACATTTCCTTTCTCTTTTGTCTTAGCACCTAGTGGAAAAAGAAATGAGTCAGTTTTAAAATCTTTAAAAAAAGGGGAGAAAATCACACTTGTTTGTGAAGGGCAAGAGTGTGGATATCTGCAATGTGATGAAGTATTTAAGATAGATAAAGATGAGAGGGTAAAGCTTATTTATGGTACTAACAATCCATTACATCCTGGAGTTGTAAATACCTATCAAAGATTAGGTAATTATGCAATTTGTGGAGAGTTTGAAGTTATATTTGAAGATATAAAAAATCACAAGGTTGAACTTGAAACTGCGATTAAAAATGTTGAAGCAAAATCTATCTCAGCAATTATGCTCTCAGGGAAACCATTTCATAGAATTCATGAAAGGCTTATAAGAACTGCTTTAGTAAAAAATGATCTCATTGTTATTTTTCTTTTAAAACCCTATACTGATGATGAACTTAGCTATAAAACAAGATATAAAGTAGTGAAATACTTTTGTGATAATTTCCTGCCAAAAGATAAGGTAATTTTGATACCTTTGGAAAATACTTATATTTTTGGTGGATTTAATGAGATAATTTTAAATGCTATTGTTGCCTACAATTATGGATGTACACAGTTAATACTTGGGAAAGAAAAAGCGGGAATTGGAGCTTTTTATCAAGATAGATGTTTTAGTTCTATAGCAGATGAAATCAAGGGGATTGATATTGATATTGAAATTATGAGTAATTTTGTATATTGTGACAAATGTAGCACTCTAGTGAGTACAAATGCTTGTCCACATGGAAGTCATCACCATATCCACTATCATAGTGAATCTATTATGGAACTTTTTTATCTTGGGATTATCCCTCCAGCTATTTTGGTTCGAAAAGAGATAAGTTCGATTATTTTAAGTGATTTATTTCCACAAAGAACTGAAAAATTAGCAAAAATTCATCAACAACTTTCTTTAAATAGTGGGCTATTAGATGATTTTGAAACTACAGATTTTTATGAGAATTTAATGAGTTTATATCAAACATCATCATTAACTTAATGTTGGTAAAACTTTTTTTTTCATCTTTAGTGATTGTACTATTTGTAGGATGTGGACATAAGCAACCACTATCAGTGAGAAGTGCAACTATTGTAGTTAAAACACCAAATTTGAAATTTTACGATAAAGGATTTGTTGAAAAATATGAAGATAAAGTGAGATTAACTATTTTTAATTTTGGAATGGCTGTAGATGATATGACAATTTATAAAGATAAAGTTTGTAAAAATCTTCTTTTATGTATCGATGGAGCTGAATTTAATAGTAAGTATTTAGATAAATCGTACGAAAAAGATTTTTTATACAATCTTTTTAATGATGAAGATATAAATTTCAAAGATAGAGAAAATGGTATTTTGATAAAGATTTTGTATGATAAAAACGAGGATGAGAATAGTACTACTTTAGAAAAATAGTATTACTCAAAAGGCTCAACCTCCACCGACAAATTCTAATAACTCAAGTTTATCATCTTCTTGTAAAATATAATTTTCCCAATTTTCTTTTTTAATTATATTCATATTAACAGCACTAGCCATCACTTTATCTTCAATTTGAAGTTGCTCTATAACATTTTTAAGAGTTATATTTTCTGTAAACTCTTTCTCTTGTCCATTGATAATAATTTTCATTCTTCCACCACCTTAAAATCACTTTTTATTTGATCTGTTAAAATATTTATTTTTCGTAAAAGATCCTTATCGGTTGTTTTAACTTTTAATGAATCTATATTTTTTACCATCGGTGCAAATTTAATTCGAACAGCCATCGGGATAGATCTATTCGATTTTATATAGATTGTTCCATAGCTTAAGAGTTTTTCGACTATATCAAAACAACCAAGTAGGGCAGCATATGTAATAGGTAGTATCCCATATCCATCAGAAATATTTAAAACTTCATTGTTTTTTTCATAAATCATTTTTGTAATCTCTAGATTTTTATTTAAAACAGCATGATGACAAAGGGTTCTCCCTTGTTTATCTCTTGAATCATATTTAAATCTTGCCACTTCAATAAGTACCTCAAAAAGTTTAGCATTTGTGTTATATTTCATAATTTTAGAAAATACAGTTTTCCCTTCACCATCTACAATATTAATATCTGCACCAAAACCAACCATCCCTATAAGGTTATTTCGAAAAGAATCAAAATATTTATTTAAACTAAATACAGTATAAACATAAAGATAAAATATATTGAGATTATTTGTATCAACAGCATTGATATTGAATTTATTTATAATATAGAGTTTAAATAAATCATAATATCCATCAAGCATAGGTGCAAAAAAGAGTGGTTGCCCTATAGAAGTTGGATTTTGAAGGTTGTAGTTTGAGTTTTGTAAAATCTCTTTTAAAACAACAAAAAATTGATTTTCTTTTTTTGCATAAGGCTCTAGTGATTGATCTTTTAATTCTCTAAACTCATGGGTTACTAAAATAAGTTCATTTAATATCTCTAAAAGATCTTTTCCATCATCATTTTTAATAGAGGGGTTTGCTCCATTTTTAAGAAGCAATAAAATAATATCAATATTTTTAATTCCTTCTAAAGTTGCTATTAAAAGAGGGGTTTGATATTTTTTATTTTGGATATTGAGATTTACTTTTTTATTGACAAAAAAAGCGCATATATTATAATCATGATTTCTAATTGCATCAAATAGACCACTTTCTCCATCATTATTTATTGCATTTACATCTATTCCTTTAAGAACAAGATTTTCAGCCATTTTTAAAAGGGATATTCTTCTCTCTTTCTCATGATGAGGAATCTTATAAAATGCCAACATAGTTTCCATCAAAATAGTATTGTTGTTTCTTATCTTTGCATTGATATTGCACCCATGTTCTATAGCAACATCCAAAAGTCTTCCACCTTCTATACCTCTAGTAGCTAAATGAAATAAAAAGTTTTTCCCCTCATTATCACAAATGGTAGGATTTGCACCTTTTTGTATGAGTTTCTCACACAATTCATCATTTTGTAAAGCCTCTTTTTTGTGTAAGATAGTTTCCCCATCAGAATCTTTTTGATTGAGATTAATATCAGTAGTAAGAAGTTTATTAATAATATTTTCATCCCCATATGCTATCGCATCAAACATCACATTTTTATTATTTTTGTCTGTGATATTCACATCAATAAGATTATTGATAAGTTGATGAGCAATCTCTATATTTCCAGATAAAACGGCATTCTGAAGTAGTGAACGACCATCTTTATCAATTTGATTGATATCAATCTGTTTTGATTTTAATATAAGTTCAACAATCAGATGATTGTTTTTTTTAATAGCAATCTCTATTGGTTCTTGATTGAAACTATCTTTAATAGCAACATCAATTTTTCCCTTTTCAATTAGCCATTTGGCAGATTTAAATTTACTATTTAAAATGCAAAGGTGGAGAAATGTTTCCCCCCTTTCATTTTGATAATTGATAGAAAAATTTTTAGAATCTATCATTTTTTGCAAAGCATCTTCATCAATTACTTTCTTAAATAACTCTTTTATAAAGAGTTCAGTGGTAACAGAAAATTTACTAAAGAGTGCTTGCAACATAACTATTTTTTCATATATGCTTTAAGAATTTTTTGTTCAATTTTAGGTCTATCTCCATATGTTGTCTCTAGATTTTCTATCTTTTGAACAACATCATAACTAGCTTTATTTGCTACATATCCAAAAATTGTATGTTTTCCATTAAGCCATGGAGTTTGAGATGTTGTGATAAAAAATTGACTTCCATTTGTATTTGGACCACGATTTGCCATTGCAAGAACTCCAACTCGATTAAACATTGCTTTTGGAGTTAATTCATCAGCAAAATCTTTCCCCCAAATTGAATCACCTCCCGCACCTGTACCTGTTGGATCACCTGTTTGTATCATAAATCTTTTGATAACTCTATGAAAAATAATACCATTGTAGTACCCTTTTTCAATCAATTTTACAAAATTCTCAACCGTTTTTGGAGCCAGATCTTCCCGTAATTCCAATTCTATCGTGCCACTTGTTGTTTCAAATACAGCTGTTTTAGCTTCTGCAAAGTTAACTAATAGTGCCACAATCAATAAAATCTTTTTAATCATCGTATATCCTTTTATTTTATGTTATTTCATTTTTTATCTTATCCAAATGAAGATAAAATTACATATTATTCACTTTTGTAATAATGTAAAAATATCTTTTTGAAGTTACAAATCCATAAGGTTTCACTATTGCCATTTTTGTATTTAATAAATCTTTTGAACCAACAACTCTTCCAACCTTAACTCCATAAGGAAATATATCATCCATTCCACTTGTAACAACTTCATCATTTACTTTCAATGTATACCATTTTGGAATATGTTGAATAAGAATGTAACCATTTTCATCTGCACCTGAAGTTATTCCAGGAGCATTTGTATCCCCTATAAATACAGCATAGTTTGATTTTTCATTTGTATTGAGATATCCAATTGAAAGATTGTTATAAACTCTTACAATACCAGCACTAAATCCTTGAGGTGTGAGTAAAGGATAAAGTTTTCCAGCAGGAAGTTCTTTATCAAGAATTACTTTTGAAAAATCATTAAGATTAATATAGCTAACTGCTTTTGCATATATCGTTTCATGTGAAAGATTTATATCCATTATTTGCATATCAGTTTTAAGATTATTTAATTCATTCTGAGCACTTTCATAAAGAATTTTATAGTGGATATTTTTATCTCTTTGTGCAGCAAAAGTTTGAAGTGTATTGGCTTGGTTGAAATAAGCATTTATAGTATCTTTCACAACCGTAATAGAATTGGAGTAACTCCATCTTAAATCAGATGTTGTTCCCAAAAATAGATTTGACATGAACTTATCAAAATTAAAAATGTACCCTAGTAGGACTAGAATCATAAGTCCTACAAATGTTATGCTTTTATTCATTAGAGATTAATTTTAATAATTTTTCCTCATCTAAAACCTTGCTAGTCCCATGTGCAACAGCAAGAAGTGGCTCATCAGCAACTCTTACGGGAAGTTTGACATCATTTGAAAGATAGACATCAAGTCCTCGAATTAAAGCACCACCACCAGTTAGTACAATACCGTTATCCACAATATCACTAGCTAAATCAGGTGGCATCTCCTCTAATACTTGTCTTATAGCAAGAGCAATCTCTTTAAATGGTTCTTTCATTGCCTGTCTTACACCCTCACTTGTAAGTTCAATTGTTGAAAGTAATCCAGAGTTATCTCTCCCTTTCACTTGAATTGTTAAATCTTTTTCAAGTTTCACTGCAGTCCCAATTTGAAACTTTATCTCTTCAGCAGTTCTCTCACCAATATAAAGATTAAATGTTTGTCTTACATAATCAATAATCGATTTATCAAATCTATCTCCTGCAACTTTAATAGATTTACTAATCACAAGTCCACCAAGTGATGTAACACCTATTTCAGTTGTCCCTCCACCAATATCAACTACGATATGTCCATTTGGACTTGCAACTGGAATACCAGCTCCAATAGCAGCTGCCATCGGCTCTTCAACTAAAAATACCTCTCTTGCACCTGCACTTAAAGCTGATTCCCTTACCGCTTTTCTTTCAACTTGTGTAATTCCATGAGGGATACAAATAATAATTCGAGGTCGTACAAAAGTTTTTCTATTATGTGCTTTTTCTATAAAGTATCGAATCATTCGTTCTGTCATCTCAAAATCAGCAATAACACCATCTTTCATAGGACGAACTGCTTGAATATTCATAGGAGTTTTGCCTATCATCATTTTTGCTTCTTGCCCAACTGCTAAAATTTTATCTCTTCCAAACCTGTCATGTTGCACTGCAACAACAGAAGGTTCATTGATAACAATCCCTTGCCCCTTTATAGATACAAGAGTATTTGCAGTACCCAAATCTATCGCCAAATCATTTGAAAACATACCTATGAATTTATCAAATATCATTTTATTTTGTCCCTTTATTTTGTTATTTTTAAGCTATTTTCGGTTTTGTTGTTTTATTGACAACATCTTTTGTAATAGTTACTGTTTGATTTTTATATTCTGGTAATTCATACATAATATCAAGCATAACATCTTCCATAATTGACCTTAATCCTCTTGCCCCTGTTTTTCGTTTGATTGCTTTTTGTGCTATCTCTGTAAGAGAATCAGGCTCAAAAGTTAGATTTACATTATCCATTGTAAAAAGTTTTTTGTATTGTTTGGTAAGTGCATTTTTTGGTTCAGTTAAGATATGAACCATCGCTTCTTCATCTATTTCACTGAGTGTTGTAATCATATGAAGTCTTCCAATAAGTTCAGGAATAAGTCCATATTTAACTAAATCATCTGCTTCAACCATCTCTAAAATAGCTTCTCTTTCTTTTTTAGTCTTTTTTTCTTGATTGAATCCAAGTGTGTTTCCACCTTGTTTTTTACCAATAATATCAACAAGCCCATCAAAAGCACCACCACAAATAAATAAAACATTCGTTGTGTCAAGTTGGATAGCATCACCCCCTGGGTGTTTTCGTCCTCCCTTTGGTGGAACATTTACTACACTTCCTTCAATAATTTTTAAAAGTGCTTGTTGTACACCCTCTCCACTTACATCTCTTGTAATGCTTCTATTTTCACTCATCCTTGCAATTTTATCAATCTCATCTATAAAGATAATCCCTTGCTCTGCTTTTTTAATATCACCATCTGCAGCTTGAATAAGTCTTGTAACAACATTTTCAACATCATCCCCAACATATCCAGCTTCTGTTAAACTTGTAGCATCAGCAATAGCAAGTGGAACATCAAGATATTTTGCAATAGTTTGTGCTAAAAGTGTTTTTCCACTCCCCGTTGGTCCAATTAAAAGAACATTGGATTTTGATAATTCTGTATCATCATCTACAGTACCATGATTAAAAACTCGTTTGTAATGATTATAAACAGCAACACTAAGGACTTTTTTAGCTCTATCTTGACCAATAACATACTCATCAAGAATTTTTTTAAGCTCTTTTGGTTTAAGTAAGATATTTGTCATATCTTTGTGTTCAGTTGTAGGTAGTTTTTCTACTTTTTCACTATCTCCCTCATGTTCACAAATGATATCGTATGCACTCTTGGCACACATTTTACAAATATTTGCTTTATCTCCAGAGATTACAGGATTTTTGTCGCTGTCTGTTACACCACAAAAATCGCATACAGGTAATTGTTTATTCATCTACTTTTTTCCTTGCTGTTGTTGGAATACCTCTTTTTGTTTCGCTTACAAATTTAGCTAACATAAGAACATATTTATTTTGGCTTGTTTCTAATAGCTCTTTTGCAGCATCTTGCATAGCTATATTTGATTCAAATAGTTTTTTATAAGCTCTTTTTATTTCATCAATATCACTTCTATTTTCCATTCTTCTTCTTAGACCGTTGATATTGAGTCCTCTTAGTGTTGCACGGTTACCTTCTGTCACACAAAATGGAGGGATATCTTGCACAACAATAGAACCACCACCAAGCATAGCAGAATGTCCAATTTTACAAAATTGATGAACAGCACTAAGCCCTCCAACAACTGCAAAATCATCTACCTCTACATGCCCAGCCATTGTTGCACAGTTCGCAAATATACAATTATCTCCTATGATACAATCATGAGCGATATGAACATATCCCATAAAAAGATTGTTACTACCGATAACTGTTTTACTCCCCCCACCAATTGTTCCAGGATTAAAAAGGGTAAATTCTCTGATTTTATTATTGTCTCCAATAATAAGTTCAACATCCTCTCCATTAAATTTTAAATCTTGTGGGATACTTCCTAAAACAGAATGGGAAAATATTTCATTGTTTTTTCCAATAGTTGTTTTCCCTTCAATTAAAGTATGGCTTCCAATTGTAGTTCCATCTCCAATAGTGACACCATTTTTAAGGATAGTATAAGCACCAATCGTGATATTATCCCCTAAAACCACACCATCTTCTATGATGGCAGTTTGATGAATTGTATTCATAAAAGACTACTTATCCATAATCATAGCTTTAAGTTCTGCTTCACTTACAAGCTTGTCATCTACAAATGCTTTTCCATCAAGAACAATAAGGTTTTTTCTTAGTTTTAAAATCTCAATTCTATATTCTAATTTATCCCCTGGTTTCACTGGTTGTCTAAATTTTGCATTATCAATACTCATAAAATAGATAACTTTTTGTTCAATTTCTTCAGGTGTAAATCCTGCACTTTTAAGTGCTAAAATTCCACCAGCTTGTGCCATCCCCTCTAAAATCATCACACCTGGATAGATTGGATGCCCAGGAAAATGTCCTTGAAAAGCTGGCTCACTAATAGAGATATTTTTATAAGCAACAATATCTTTTCCTATCTCCATACTCTCAACTCTATCAACAAGTAATAATGGGTATCTATGTGGTAATATTTTTTGTATCTCTACGATGTCTAACATTTTTTAATCTCCTTAACTTTTGTAGCTTAATATAGGGTATTTAAGTATTTTACATACTCTTTTGTTTTTTATTTTATCTCAAAATCGTTTAAAATTGAGCAATTTCATTATAAAGTGTATCTCTTTCAACTGGTTCAAACCCACTATTTTTTATAAGTTCTATAAACTCACTTTGTTGCATCCCATTTGCACTATTCGCCCCAGCAGCACTGTTGATAGATTCTTTTTCAATAGTTCCATCAAGGTCATTGGCACCAAACTCTTGAGCGATAAGTGCAAGTTTGATACTAGAAGTAACCCAATAGGCTTTAAGGTTTGGGATATTATCCAATATTAACCTACTAATAGCAAAAGTTTTAAGTATCTCATTTGCAGTTGGAAAATCGGTCACTTTTAGGAAATTATTCTCTTTTTGATAGACAAGTGGGATAAAAGCATTAAATCCATTTGTTTCATCTTGAAGTTCTCGCAGTCGTATCATATGGTCAATTCTATTTGCTCTAGTTTCGATATGTCCAAAAAGCATTGTTGCATTTGATTTTCGTCCCTTTTCATGCCAAAGTTTATGAATCTCTAGCCACTCAGTTGAACTTACTTTTCCACCACAAACTCTTTTTCGCACAGTTTCATCAAAGATTTCAGCTCCACCACCTGGCATACTATCTACCCCATAAGCTATCATCATATCGATTATCTCTTCATAAGTTTTATTGTATTCAGTCGCCAAAAAGTGAATTTCCGCAGCTGTAAGGGCTTTGACATGAAGAGTTGGATAGTTTTGTTTAATCTTTTGGAAAATTTCTAAATACCACTCCAACCCCGTATTTGGATTATGAGCTGAAACTATGTGAACTTCCTTAATCCCATTTTTTACACTATTTTCTACAGTATTTAAAATCTCTTCGTGAGTCATCGTATATTGGTTTGGATTTTTTCTACTTGCACTATATGCACAAAACTGGCATACATCTTTGCACACATTGGTTGGATTTATATGTCTATTTACATTATAGTAAGTTTTTCGTCCAAATTTATTTTCTCTTATTTTAGAAGCAAATTGTCCTAAAGTTATGAGGTCCAAATCATAAAGTGCAATACCATCTTCATAAGAGAGTCTTACATTATTTTGTAGTTTTTCAAGTAAAGTCATAATTATTATCCTAGAGATTGAGCCACTTCTTAGCTACATTTTTGAGATTATCTGGATTTGAAGAGGCAAAAAAAGAGATTTTTGTTTCATGTGTTGAAGTAAGTTGATAAGTTTCTTTTAAAACTTTCACGATTGCATCGCCACTATGGATAGTCTTGACACCATTTAAAAAGGTACTTATCTCATTTTCAATAAGTGGGAAATGGGTACATCCAAGGATTACAACATCAGTTTTTTTAACATCTTTAAAGTAGATTTTCATCGCTTCTTTAAGCAAATCGCCACTAAAAATTCCCTCTTCAACAATAGGAACAAAAAGGGGAGTAGGGATAGAAGTGATATTCTCATATCCAAGTTCTCTTAGGTGATGGTCATACAAATTTGAGTTTACAGTTGCACTTGTCCCTATCACCAAAATCTCACTTTTTTTAT
>CAZHJR010000001.1:38815-53871 GCA_964533335.1 uncultured Helicobacter sp.
AAATTTGAGTTTACAGTTGCACTTGTCCCTATCACCAAAATCTCACTTTTTTTATTTTCTGTTGAATCTTTGAGTGCCATAACACCAGAATCAATCACACCAACAACAGGGATAGTGGTGTTTTTTTGAAGCTCTTCAATCGCATAAGCACTTACACTATTACAAGCAACAATAAGCATATCAATATCAAAGTTTTTAAAAAACTCTAAAGCTTCTAAACTATAACTTATAATGGTATTTTTATCTTTTGGTCCATAAGGAACCCTTGCGGTATCCCCATAGTAGATAATCTCATCAAATAATTTCTCTTCCAAGATAGACTTTACAACAGTAAGACCACCTATTCCACTATCAAAAACTCCAGCTTTCATTTTTCTTCCTATTTTTTAGGCATTCATTGAGAGTAAAAACTCTACATTTGAATTTGTTTTTTCCATTTTTGAATAAAGAAATTTAAGTGATTCCACCTCATCCATTTCTGCCATAGCATTTCGTAAAATCCAAATTTTTTGTAATTCTTCGGGATGCAAAAGAAGCTCTTCTTTTCTTGTACCAGATTTAACAACATTAAATGCAGGATATACTCTTCTATCAGCTGCTTTCCTTGAAAGAACAACTTCAGAGTTTCCTGTCCCTTTAAACTCTTCAAAGATAACTTCATCCATTTTAGAACCAGTATCAACTAATGCAGTCGCGATAATAGTCAAACTTCCACCCTCTTCAATATTTCTAGCAGCTCCAAAAAATCTTTTTGGTTTGTGCAGAGCATTTGCATCAACTCCACCACTTAAAACTTTTCCGCTACTTGGAGTTGTAGTATTGTAAGCACGTGCTAGTCTAGTTATAGAATCAAGTAAGATAACGACATCTTTTCCTCTTTCAACCATTCTTTTTGCTTTTTCAATAACAAGTTCAGCTACCTTTACATGATTTTGAGCAGGGAGGTCAAAAGTTGAGCTATATACTTCCCCTTTAACACTTCGTTGCATATCTGTTACCTCTTCAGGTCGCTCATCAATCAAAAGAACAATCAGTGTTGTATCAGGATGATTTGCAGTTATTCCATGAGCTAACTCTTTAAGAAGCTCTGTTTTTCCAGATTTTGGTTGAGCAACGATAAGTCCCCTTTGCCCTTTCCCCATAGGAGAAAACATATCTAAGATTCGTCCTGTCATTTTTGATTTGTTGTATTCAAATGTAAATTTTTCTGTTGAGTATAGTGGAGTGAGGTTATCAAAAAGTGGTCTATTTTTTGCTTCATTGACAGGCAGGTAATTGATAGCTTCAATTTTTAAAAGAGCATAGTATTTTTCACTCTCTTTGCTTGGTGGTCTTACTTGTCCGCTAACTATATCCCCATTTCGTAAAGCAAATCTCTTTATCTGAGTGGCACTTACATAACTATCGTTTGAAGTGTCACTAAAGTTTCCATCTAGTGCCCTAAGAAATCCAAATCCACCCTCTTTGATATCCAAAATACCAGTAAATAGGACATATCCACCAGCCGTTGTTTGGCTTGAGAGGATAGCAAATATTAAATCTTGACGTTTCAGTTCTTGTGGGTTTTCAATTTCTAAATCTTTTGCTATTAAGATAAGCTCATCTGTTGGTTTTGCTCTTAAATCATCAATAGTAAGTCCAGTTACTGGAACATGTGTACGGTTTTTTGTTTTTTGATTATTGTGTTTGGGTTGTTTGGAGTGTTTTATTTCAGTGTGTTCTTCTACTTCTTCTAATTGTTCGATTTGTTCTGATGTTTCTTCTGTCATTGTTGATTGTTGACCTTTTGTAAGTTTTAGTAATTAGTAAATTGGAGAAGCCAATTGTTACTTTTTAGTGACATGATTATATCAAATAATCTTAAAATCTAGTCTAAAAGTGATGTCATAATAATAAAAAGATTATATAAAGTTTCAAATTTACTCTAAAAACAGTGCTATTTCATCACTTAGTAAAAAGTCATTATTAAAAAGAAATTCATTTTTTATAGTGACTTTCCCATCTTCTACTAAAAGGTGTATTTTTTCTTTTTGTTGCTTATTAAACAAAGTAAGTGGTACACCAGCTAAACTTCTAAGTCCTAAAAATATCCTTTCAAAGTTTATATCTTCAATATCTAAAGTTTCTATCTCTTCATAAATGGTTGGCTCATTTATATAAGCTTGCACATCTTTTTTTGGATAATATCTTTCATTTTTGATACACCCAACAGCTCCCGCACCAACACCTAAATAATCTTCTTTTTCCCAATAGCCAAAGTTGTGTTTACTTCTTGCTTCAACACTTTTACTAAAATTTGATATCTCATATTGAATAAATCCAAATTCAGCCAAACGGTTAAAAATAAAATGAGCCATATCTATATTTTCTATTCTTGTCTCAGGTCGTTTAAAAAACTTTGTCCCCTCTTCGATAGTAAGGCTATAAGCACTAATATGGTTTATTGGAAGAGATTTTATAATCTCTAAATCGCTTTCTAATAACTCTTTTGTATCAATTGCAGTATCATAAATGATATCAAGGTTGATATTTTTAAATCCAACTTCATTTGCAAAAGTTATACTTTGAAGTGCCATTTGCTTATTGTGGTTTCTTCCTAAAAATTTAAGTTTTTCATCATCAAAACTTTGCACACCAAAACTAATTCGATTGACACCTAAATTTTTCAGGTGCTTTAACCACTCTTTAGATGTCGAATTTGGATTTGCTTCGATAGTAATCTCTGTATTTTTATCAATAAAATTTTGTAAACTTATAAAAATGTCATCGTATAAACTAGCTTCAATGCTACTAGGTGTCCCTCCACCAATAAAAATAGATTTTAAAGGGTAATTTATTTTTTTCAATTCTTGTGAAAGTTGAATATTAAGAGCTTTCATATAGTTAGATTTTAGATGAAAAAGGTTAGTGTAAGAGTTAAATGAACAATAAAAACATTTGCTATCGCAAAATGGAATGTGGATGTATAAAAGCAATTTAAAAGTATCCTTTTGTTATCATAGCCAGATAAAGGCATCGTGAAAATTTCGTAAATGTCTGATGATTATAAGGTAATAAAATTAAATGGAACATAAACAGAAGAATTATAGACCAAATGTGGCGGCTATAGTACTGAGTAGTTCTTATCCTTTGAAGTGTGAAATTTTAATTGCCTCAAGGGTTGATATAAAAGATGCTTGGCAGTTTCCACAAGGTGGAATTGATGGAGATGAGACTCCAAAAGAGGCACTTTTTAGAGAACTCAAAGAGGAGATTGGTACAGATGAAGTTGAGATTATAGCGGAATATCCTGGTTGGGTAAGTTATGATTTTCCACCATCTGTTGCTAAAAATATGGCACCATTTGATGGACAAACACAGAAGTATTATTTGGTCAAGCTAAAGAAAGGCGCAGTGGTAAATATTAATACCAAAGTGCCAGAGTTCAGTGAGTATAAATTTGTAAGGAGAACGAAATTAAACGAGTACATAACTTTTTTTAAAAGGACAGTGTATAAAAAAGTATTAAAATATTTTAAACAAGAGGGTTATATATAATGTTAAGAGTTTTAAAGTTTGGTGGTACTAGTGTTGGGACACTAGAGAGAATTGGGAATGTTGCAAATATTGTAAAAAAAATGAGAGATAATGGCGATGATTTGGTTGTTGTCGTAAGTGCTATGAGTGGTGAAACAAATAAGCTTATAGAGTATGCGAAACACTATTCACAAACTCCAGATGAAAGAGAGCTAGATATGCTTTTAAGTTCAGGTGAGAGGGTAACAAGTGCACTTCTTTCTATCGCTTTAAATGAGCTTGGGTATAAAGCTATTTCTATGAGTGGAAGAGAAGCTGGAATCTATACTACAAGTGATTATACTTATGCAAGAATCGAAAAAATCGAAACTGCAAATATGGAAAAAGCGATCGGAAATGGTCAAATTATCATTGTTGCAGGTTTTCAAGGGGTAAGTGTAGAAGATAACAGAGTAACAACTTTAGGAAGAGGGGGAAGTGACCTTACAGCAGTTGCACTTGCTGGGGCTTTAAAAGCGGATATCTGTGAAATATATACAGATGTTGATGGAATCTATACAACTGATCCAAGAATAGAGCCAAAAGCAAAAAAAATGGAAAAAATCTCTTATGATGAGATGCTTGAACTTGCATCTTTAGGGGCAAAAGTATTACAAAATAGAAGTGTTGAGATGGCAAAAAAATTAAATGTTAATCTCGTATCAAGAAGCTCATTCACACCTGATGTTGAAGGGACATTAATAACAAAGGAAGAAAATATTATGGAAGCACCAGTAGTTAGCGGTATAGCATTAGATAAAAATCAAGTAAGAGTTGGAATGTATGGAGTTATAGATAAGCCAGGAATAGCTTCGTCAATCTTTACAGCACTAGCAGATGCAAATATCAATGTAGATATGATAGTGCAAACTTTAGCAAATGATGGAAGAACAAATCTTGATTTTACAATTCCAATTGGAGATCTTATTAAGACAAAAAATCTTATGGAGCAATTTAAAAACGATGTTGAAAAACTTAACTACAATGAAGCGATTGCAAAAGTTTCAGTTGTTGGTGTTGGGATGAAATCTCATACAGGAGTAGCTTCTAAAGCATTTTCAGCTTTAGCAAATGAAAATATCAATATCAAAATGATTAGTACAAGTGAGATTAAAATTTCACTTGTAATTGATGAAAAATATAGTGAATTAGCAGTTAGAGCATTACACGAAGCTTACGAATTAGATAAATAATTAAGAGGATTTTTTTTGCAAGAATTTACAAATTGGACAGTAAAAACAATAAGGGAAGACAAATATATCACCTCTTGGATGGAGGAGAGAAAATTTGATTGGATTCCTATTGTCGCAAAAACTATCACAAATATTGTTGATAAGGGGAAATCTGTACTTGTAGTGACCGATGATGATAGAGAGTGGTTTTTGCACTATATTTTTAGTAAAATAAACTCTCCTAAAAATAATCGTCCTTTTTTGCCATTTTATGATTTTGCGAGTATGATTAAAAGTACCCATAAACTTACAAGTGATGATGATATTGAGCTTATTAAAGATATGCTTGATATCTCTTTCCCTAATGGGTATATTTTTTGGTATATTGGTCGAAGTCAAAGCAGTAAAGCAATTTTCCCAAAAGTCTCTTACAACTCTTTTTTATGGTTGTTTGATGAGGATATCCAAAATAGCTTCAATCTTAAAAGTAGTGATGAAGCACTTGATATGAAACTTTTACAACTCTATAGACTTTTTGATAAAACTCTTGAAGCGACACTTTTTGCACAAATTGAGGTTGATAAATAGATGACTTTTAATACATCAACTATTTTAATAGTTAATGATATCGAAGAGAGTTTAGCTCAAGTTGTTTCAACTTTACCAAAACATGATATACGAGTTATCAAAAATGAAGAGGAAGGGAAAAAAGATTTTCTTATCCTCCATGCTAAGCAGGTTGTAAAAGAGGCTTATATTGCAAGTGAGAGGATGAAATATATCATACTTTGTGGTGAAACTTTTACAGTTGAAGCTCAAAATTCACTTTTAAAAATACTTGAAGAACCTCCTAAAAATGCGACATTTATTATTATTACCAATAGTAAAAGTGGGATACTGAAAACTATCTTTTCAAGGCTTCCTCATCATTATCTTAAAACAAAAAAAGAGAGGCTTCCTGCACCTGTTGATTTAGCAAAGTTAGAACTCAAAGATGTTTATAACTTTTTAAAACAAAATCAAAGGATTGGCAAAAGTGAAACAAAGGAGATTATTGAATCACTCCTTTATAGTGCAAATGAGAAAAAATTAAAACTCACATCAAAAGAGTTGGAGAGTTTTTCTATGGCCATGAAACTTTGTGAACTCAATTCAAGGCCTATCAATATCCTTACAACTTTACTTCTAAGTTTAATGAAAAAAAGATGAAAATTACTAAAATAAATCCTTCTAATTTGGAAGATTTTTATATCTCATTAGGAACTGAAAAGGCAGGTGCAAAGATACTTGCCTCAAAATCAAAAATCAATACTATTTTGATACAAGATTTACACACAGGTGCTGCAAATATTTTAAAGCAAGATGCCCTTTCAATTGGAGCAGATGTCGCAGTTCCAAGGGGAACTATCCTTTTTGAAACACCAACAGTCGATGTGGTGCTGATTGCTAGTGATAAACATCTCAAAATCTTAGCAAAAAAAGAACTTTCTCAACCTTTTGGACTTAAAAAAGTGGCTAGTCAATTAGAAAGTTTTATAAGTACAAAACAACCAAAAACAAAAATTATGGGTATTTTAAATGCTAATGATGATAGTTTTTTTGAAGGAAGTAGATTTTTAGGGGATGATGCGGTTGCAAAAATAAAGCAGATGATTGAAGATGGTGCAGAAATCATCGACATAGGGGCAGTCTCTACAAGACCAAACAGTGCCATTGTTGAAGCTGATGAGGAACTTAGGAGAATCAAACCTATTTGTAATGCAATTTTAGAACAAAAACTCTATGAAAAAGTGATTTTTAGTATCGATAGTTTTACTCCAAATGTAATTGAATATGCCCTCAAAAGTGGATTTAGTATCATCAATGATATTACAGGACTTGCAAATGATGAGGTTTGTAGATTAGCTAAAAAGTATGATGCCAGTGTAGTGATTATGCATATGCAAGGGACCCCACAAGATATGCAAAAAAATCCAAATTATGAGGATGTTGTGGTAGAAATTGATACATTTTTTCTTGAACGGATAGAAAAAGCAAAAAGTTTTGGAATAGAAAAAATTATCTTAGATGTTGGAATAGGATTTGGAAAAACTTTAACACATAATCTTCTTCTTTTACAAAATCTTGAACACTTTAGAAGATTTGGTTATGAGATACTTTTAGGTGCAAGTAGAAAGTCACTTATAGAGATGGTTGTCCCAAATACACCAATAGCCGAACGACTCAGTGGAACTCTTGCTATCCATCTTGATGGGATAGAAAAAGGGGCATCAATCATACGATGCCACGATGTAAAAGGGCATTTTCAAGCAATCAAAATACAAGAGGCTATTAAGAATATTTCATAAATTTTTTTTGATATTTTTTTGATATGGATTTTACTACAATAGCAGCATGTACAAAAAATATTATTATATCTTCCAATCAATTTTTATACTCTTTGGGATTACTTTGGTCTCCCATATCTTTAAAGACTATCTTGACATTATCAATATTTCCTTATTACATCTAATTCCTGTACTGTTTGTTGCTTTGCATGGAAATAGTAAGCCTACTATTTTAATAACTATTGTAAGTTTGATTTTGTTTAACTTTTTATATATTCCACCATTATATAGTTTTGATGTATATGATAATCTTCATCTTGTGAACTTTCTAATATTTGCATTTGTTGGCTGGTTTATCACTATTCAAGCAAAAAAATTGCAGGAACAAACAAAAGAGAATGAAATCAGAGAAAATCTTCTTAATATTATCTCTCATGATTTACGAACACCACTTTCAACAATACATGGAAGTATCCATCTTCTTTTAGAAAGTAAACATTTAGATAATGGTACAACGAATAGTTTAATGTCTGATATCCATCATGCTTCTTTAAGAATGAAGCGACTCATTACCAATCTTTTGGATAATTCAAGACTCAAAAATGGAGCAAAACTAGCTTTTGATTGGTGTGATTTTGAAGATATAGTAGGTGTTGCTTTGGAAGATTTTTCAAAAAAACAAACAGAACATTTTGAAATCTTTATTGATGATTTAGAACTCTTTTGGGGTGATAATGCACTTTTGGTACAGTTGATGATTAATCTTATTGATAATGCTCTCAAATATACAAATAATACAAAAAAGATAGCCATTACAATACTTGATAATAAAGAAAAAATCACAATAAAAGTTTGGAATTCAAGTGATTTGATAGAACAGCAAGATTTACAAAATATTTTTGAGAAGTTTTATAGGTTAGAAGAAACAAATGATAGTATAGGGAGTGGCATAGGACTTTATATTTGTAAAACGATTACAAATCTTCATGGAGGAACAATAAAGGCTAGATATGAAGACAATGGTATCTCCATCAATATTACATTACCAAAACTAAAAAAGGTACAAATGAAATGAAAAAACCTCTCATTTTAATCGTTGAAGATGATGCATCAGTTAGAAACTTACTTGAGATTACTTTTAGAGAATATGAATTTGATTCGATAGCTTCCTCCAACAAACAAAATGCTTATAGACTTTTTTTGAGTAACAATCCTGATTTAATTATTGTAGATTTGGGATTGCCTGATGGAGATGGGAAGGATTTTATAAAAGAATTAAGGGAAATTTCTAAGGTTTCTATTATAGTTTTATCTGCAAGGCATGATGAAAATGAGATTATTACAGCACTAGATTTTGGAGCAGATGATTATATTACAAAACCTTTTTCACTCAGAGAGCTTGTGGCAAGAATACGAACAAATTTAAGACGACATATGATTAGTGAACACCAAACAAATAGTTTTTATTCTGGAGATTTTGAAGTAGATTTTATGAGTAAATCAATTCAATTTAAAAATAGGCATCTTAAACTAACCCCTATAGAGTATGAACTTCTTAAATATTTTATTGTTAATAGTAACAGAACACTTACCCATAGACAAATTCTAAAAGAGGTTTGGGGAATTGGATATCAAAATGAGATGCAGTATTTAAGAACCTATGTTAATAGCCTCAGAAAAAAAATAGAAAATAATTCTACACGACCAAATTATATAAAAACAGAATCGGGTATCGGTTATCGATTTTGTTGCGAGGAAAATAAAGATGGGCTATAAATATATAAAAGCGATTTTTTTTGGGTATATCATCATTATCTTTTTTGGAGCTATTGGATTATCTTTACCTATAAGCATTATTGGAGAACTCTCTTTTATTGATGCACTATTTACTTCAGCTTCAGCAACTTGTGTGACTGGGCTTATTGTTACGAGTACTTCCGAAAACTTTACATTTTTTGGTGAAGCAATTATCCTTTTTTTAATCCAAATAGGTGGAATTGGTTATATGACTTTGGTGACACTTTTTTTCCTTTTTTTGAAAGATGACTTACAAATTGAAGAAAAAAGAGCAATGAAAGAAGCCCTTGATATGCCAGATATGAAAGCAACATCAAGTTTTATCAAAAAAGTCATCCTATTTGTACTATTTATAGAAGTTATTGGAGCTTTTCTTTTAACATTTCGATTTAGTAGTGATTTTTCTTTTGATGAAGCTCTTTGGTATGGTATTTTTCACTCTATTTCTGCTTTTAATAATGCTGGTTTTTCTCTTTTTACAGATAGTTTAATGGGATATAAAAGCGATTTTATTATTTTAACCACTTTGATGATTTTAATTGTTCTTGGTGGTATTGGTTATTTTGTTTTGATTGAAATTGGTAGTAAAACTAAAAAATTTAATAATTTTTCTGTCCATACAAAAATTATGATTTATGGGACACTTTTTTTGATTCTTTTTGGATTTGTACTTTTTTTATCAATTGAATGGAACAATCCAAAAACATTTGGTAATTTTACAGAATATGAAAAAATACTTAATGGTCTATTTTTATCGGTTAATTTCAGAACGAGTGGTTTTAATAGTATCGATTTTGCAGGTCTGAAAGATTCTTCTTTATTTTTTTCTACTTTTTTTATGATGATTGGTGCTGGGATTGGTGGAACAGCAGGGGGGATAAAAATCACAACTTTTGCAATTTTGCTTGTTGCAGTTGTTTATACTTTAAGACAAGATAATCAAGAACCAAATGTTTTTAAAAGAACGATTGAACAAAAACTTATCAATAAAGCAATAGCAATTATTGTAAGTGCTTCTTTACTTGTTTTGATAGCAACTTTGATTTTGGTTGAAACACAAAATTTACCATTTATGAAGATTTTATTTGAAGTTGTTTCTGCGTTTGCTACAGTTGGAGTATCTACTGGAAATGGGGGAATTTTAAGTTTTTCAGCACAATTTGATAGTTTTGGAAAAGGTGTGATTATTTTATTGATGTTAGCTGGAAGGATTGGTGTTTTTGCTTTTGGATTTATCTTGGTGGGGAAAGCAAAAACAAAATATATCAAATATCCAAAAGGGAGGATTTTAATTTGAAAACATTTGCAGTTATAGGGCTTGGAAAGTTTGGATATCACATTGCGGAGAGTTTAGCAGTTCAACAAGGTGTCAATGTTATCGCAATAGATAATGATGAGCAAAAAGTCCAAGAGATAAGTGAACATATACAAAATGCTTTTGTCTTAGATAGTACCAATCCAAAAGCACTTGAAGAGGCTGGAATCTCACATCTTGATACAGTTATTGTAAGTATTGGAGAAAATATTGAGGCAAGTATTTTAACAGTTATGGCTCTCAAAGATTTAGGGAATAAACATATCATAGCAAAAGCAATCACACCGACACACGGTGAAATTTTGGCTAAAATTGGTGCTTTTAAGGTTGTTTATCCTGAAAAAGTTGCTGCTAAAAAGTTGGTAAAAAGTCTTGTAGGCGATATTACTGTTGATACTATTGATGTAAGTAATCATATAAAAGTGATTAAATTAATTGCAACAGATAAACTTATCGGAAAAACACTGCAACAAATTGAAGAAGAAAATGACAAGATAAGAGCAATGGCTCATAAAATTGAAGGTAACTGGGATGTGGTTAACCATGAAAAGGAAATACAAGAGGGCGATATGCTTGCATTTTACGGATATAGTAACAATATTAATGATTTTTTCAAAAAGATATTTTAGGAGACTACAATGAATTTAAGGGAGATTATATATGGAGTGTTGCTTATACTCGCATTTACATCAAATTTTAACTTTTTTTACAGTTATCATGGAGATTTTTCCATTCCAAATATTATCTTTTTAGGAATTGCTATTTTTCTCAATTTTGGTGTAGTTTTTAAAAAGATAAATGATGATGAACATGATCTTGGAGGAGTTTTCCTCTCAACATCTATTGTCGCACTGATACAATTGTGTTTAGCAGCTTGTATCCTTGGCTATTATAATTATTATGCTGTAATTGATACAGTAGTTGCCAAAAGTATTATTTCTCTTTCTGGTGGAGCATTATTGGCAAATGGCTTATCTATTGTAATGTATATGATCTATACACTTGTACCAAATCAAAAGTAAATTCATTTTTTAAAATCTTTTTGTATATTTATGGCAATAAGGCGCTTTATTGTGTTTAAAGTAGTAGTCTTGATGATACTCTTCAGCTTCAAAAAATGGAGTATTTTTTGTAGAAATCAGTTTAGTTGCTACTCTCAATCCTTTTGATTCTAAAGTTGCAATAAGTTTCTTTGAAATCTCTTTTTCACTCTCATCATTGTAAAAAATAGCACTAAGGTACTGAGTGCCAATATCAGGACCTTGCCCATTTTTTTGAGTAGGGTCGTGTATCTCAAAAAAAAGTTTTGCTAAAGTTTCAAATGATACAAGATGAGAATCATAGACAATCTTTACAACTTCAAGATGTCCAGTATTTCCATTGCATACTTCTCTATAGCTTGGATCATTAAGTGTTCCACCCATATACCCACTTACTGCTTCTTTTACCCCTTTTAGTTTTTCAAAGTGATACTCAACTCCCCAAAAACAGCCACCTGCAAAGTAGGCATTTTTCATGTTTTCCATTTTAGCTCCATATAAATTTATTGCAAATATGAGTATAAAGAGATACTTCATTTGCTTTTTTCAAAGTTAAGTGAAACAGAGTTCACACAGTGTCTTGTACTTTTAGAGGTAAATCCCTCCCCTTTAAATACATGCCCTAAATGAGCTCCACAAGTTGCACATACTATTTCAATTCTTCGTCCATCAGCATCAGGAACCTCTTTTACAGCTCCTCTTACAGCATCATCAAAACTTGGCCACCCCGTACCACTATCAAATTTTGCATCTGATTTAAAAAGAGCACTATTGCATTTTTTACAAGTGTATGTCCCATCTTCTTTGTTATTATAATATTCACCACTAAAAGCTCTTTCAGTTCCTTTTTTTTCTATCACATATTTTTCAAAATCATTTAATTCATTGTATTTCATATTATCTGCTCCTAAAACCATTATTGTTAAACCAATTGTTATTGCTATTATTCTCATAATCAATTACCTCAATAAGAATTTTATAATAAGAGATTAAAGATACTAAAATGTTGAAATGTTAAGGGGAATAATTTATAATTTTTGAAGTATAATCGTCTCTCATTTAAAGCAAAAAGAAGAAAATATGATTAGTGCAAAATTAGCAAAACTTGAAAAATTAGCCAATATAGGTATTTGGGAATTGGATATTCTTACAAATAGATTGACATGGTCAAGGCAGATTTATAAAATATTTGAGTTAGATTATAGAAATTTCAATCCAAGTTATGAAGCTTTTTTAAATCTTATCCATCCAGAAGATAGAGAAGCTGTAAATTGTGCTTATTTACATTCTTTAAAAACAAAAGAAAAATACAAGATAGTGCATCGTTTATTATTTCCTGATGGAAGAATAAAATATGTAGAGGAACAATGTGATACGATTTTTGATGATAATGGTGTTGCAATGATCTCTTCAGGAACAGTTCAAGATATCACAGAACATATTTTGCAACAAAAAGAAAATGAAAAACAAAAACAAGAACTTGAAATCATTTTCAATACTACCAGAGATGGTATAGCAATCACAGATTTAGAATCTAATTTTATCAAAGTAAATAAAGCTTATTGTGAGATTACAGGGCTTAGTGAAGAAGAATTGCTATCGACTTCTTGTTTGGCACTGACACTTCCTGAAGATATAGAAAAAACAAAATATAAAATAGAAGAGTTATTTGAAAATGGGTTTACAGAAAATTATGAGAAACGGTGCAATATTAATGGAAGAATTATTGATGTAAGTTTCTCTTTAGCAGTGCTTCCTGATGAAAAACATATTTTAGTAAGTATGAGAGATATCTCAAAAAATAAGAAATATGAAGAGAAAGAAAAATTGGCTTCAATGGGGGAGATGATAGGAAACATTGCTCATCAATGGAGACAACCACTCAATGTCATCAGTACAATTGCAAGTGGTATCTCTTTTAGAAAGGAGATGGGTACATTAGAGAGTTATGATATTACAAATGATATGAAACTTTTAATGACTCAGACAAATTATCTTTCTCAAACTATTGAAGACTTTCGAAATTTTATCAAAAATACAAAGGAGTTTACTACAATACATATAGGTGAGCTCATTAACAGTATGCACTCTATCATTGAATCAACTCTAAAAGCAAACAATATCGAATTGGTTGTAGATATCGAGGAAGATTTTACAATAGAATGTTATAAAAATGAGATTATTCAATCCCTTATCAACATTATAAATAACAGCAAAGATGCAATTACACAAAACCAACAAGATAGTGAAATGAGGGTAGTTATACTTAGGGTAAATAAGCAAACAAATATAAATACTTTAATGATACAAGATAGTGGTGGTGGAATACCAAGTGGAGTAATGGAGAGAATTTTTGAACCTTATTTTACAACAAAACATCAATCGCATGGGACAGGAATAGGGTTGTCTATGACACATAGAATTTTGACAGAGAGGCATAATTTTGAAATAAGTGTGAGAAATAATAGTTTTGTCTATAATGATACGAGTTTAGAAGGTGCTTTATTTACAATTACATTTAAAGATAAATAAAGAAGGATTTATTTTTTTAGATACATTTTGGTGCAAAACTCACCATAATGGTTACTACAAATAGTAAGTGTAATTCCATTTGCTTCAATATCTTTAGTTAAGCTACTTACATTTTTCATCAATGGATTCCCATTGTATGACAAAATTGCATTAGTAAGTGTAAGATTTGAAAGTGTCAAATCCTCTTTTATTGTATGCTCTAAAAAAAGTCTAGTTGTTTCAAAGTCAATTTTTGTAAGTGTAAAGTGTAAAGTTTTTTGATTTTCTTGATGGAGCACTTTTAAAATACTAAGAGTTGAAAAGAGAATAATTGAAGCTAAAGCAATGCTAAAAATAAGTTCAATAACTGAAAAACCCTTTTTATTTTGAAAATACAAAATTTTCTCCATCAATTATTGCACCATTTTTTTGATAGTTGTTGTGGGCATTTTGAAGTTCATTGTAGGTTGAGAGTTTTGTTGGATTATTTATAAATTTAGTAAATCCACTTATGATTACCGAAATAATAATAAGTGAAAGGAGTGTTTCAATCAGGGTGAAACTATTTTTGCCCAAGTATACAAGCTTTTTCATAAGCACTTTTAATTGCTTCAATCATCCCATTTCTTACACCATTTTTTTCCATCGAAGCATATCCAGCAGCAGTAGTTCCCCCTGGGCTCATCACTGAGTCTTTTATCTCACTTGGTTTTGCATTTGCTATCATTGGAGCAAATCCAGCAAAAAGTCCTTGAACTAAAGTGTTTGCATCAGCTCTTGCAAGTCCTGCATTCACTCCACCATCGCTTAATGCTTCAGCGATCAGTGCTAAAAAAGCAGGTCCACTTCCAGCTACTGCTGTTGCTATATCTATCTCTTTTTCACTCTTCAACCAAAGAGTTTCACCGATATTTCCAAATATCTCTAAAGCATCTTCTTTTAAAGACTCATCACCTGTGATAGTAGTCATAGATTTTTGATAACTTGCAGCTACATTTGGCATAGTTCTAATGTAGCTCTTTGCTTTGATTTTCTCTTTTAAGGTTTCTAGTTTTGTCCCTGCTAAAACAGAATACAAACTATCTGCTAAGCCACTTAGTTTTGGGCTTAAATCATCTAAAGAGTTTGGTTTGACACAAAGGATAATATTTTTACCACTCATATCATTTACCTCTTCTAATGGTAAAACTTCTATTTCATTTATCTCCTCTTTGAGCTTTTGTAAAGTTTTGAGATTTCTTCCATAGACTTCAATATTATATTTCCCTAAAAGCCCTTTGATTATAGCTTTTGCCATATTTCCATTGCCTATAAATGTCAATGTTTTCATTGTTGTATT
>CAZHJR010000002.1:0-16180 GCA_964533335.1 uncultured Helicobacter sp.
ATTTGTTTGACTAAAATGTTTACAACCAAAAAAACCACGATAAGATGAGAGTGGACTTGGATGTGGGGCTGTTAAAATATAGTGTTTCTTTTCATCAATGAGTTTACTTTTTTTAATTGCGGGACTCCCCCAAAGTAAAAATACAACTCCTTGAAGATTATCTGAAATATGTTTGATGATATTGTCACTAAAATTCTCCCAACCAATATTTTGATGAGAATTTGGTAAACTATCTTCTACTGTTAAAACTGTATTGATAAGTAAAACACCTTGTTTTGCCCAAGGAGTTAAATCTCCATCTAAGCAGATTGAATTCCCAACATCATCCACTATCTCTTTTAAAATATTTACCATCGAAGGGGGATTTTTTATATTCGCAGGTGTTGAAAATGCTAACCCTTGTGCTTGCCCTTTTTGATGGTATGGGTCTTGACCTAAGATAACAACTTTGAGATTTTCATATTTACAAAGAGTAAATGCATTGAAAATCTTTTCTTTAGGGGGATAAACCGTTGTCGTTTCATACCTCTCATCAATTATCAATTTTAGTTTTTTGTAATATTCTTTTTGTTTTTCTTCTTCAATAACCTCAACCCATTTCATAATCTTTCCAACCCTTTATAAACTTTAAAGTATAATACCAAAAATTTGTTTTATTGGTGGGATAATAGTATGTGTGGAATTGTTGGGTATATTGGTAAAAAAGATACAAAAAGTATTTTAATTGAAGGATTAAAAGAACTAGAATATAGAGGATATGATAGTGCTGGAATTGCGATACTTCAAAATGAGAAATTGGAAGTCTTTAAAGCAGTTGGAAAAATAAAAAATCTTGAAGAAAAAGTACTTCAAAATACTACTTGTTGTAACAATTTTGATACACTTACTTTAGGGATTGGTCATACAAGATGGGCAACACACGGAAAACCAACAGAACTCAATGCCCATCCACACCTTGGAGTTTACTCTTATGTTGTCCACAATGGTATCATAGAAAACTACAAAGAGCTTAAAGAAGAGCTTACACTTGCAGGGCATATTTTTGTATCTCAAACAGATACTGAGGTGATTGTCCATCTTTTTGAATACTATTTCAATCAATATAATGATGCAAATCGGTCATTTAAAGAAACAGTTGAAAGACTCCATGGTGCATATTCAATTTTGCTTATCACTAAGTCTGAACCAAATAAGATATTTTTTATGAAACATGGTTCACCATTAGCGATTGCAAAAGGGAATGATGATGGGGAAATCTATTTTGCATCTTCTGATGCTCCACTTATTGGTTTAGCTAACGATGTTGTCTATTTAGAAGATGGGGTGAGTGGTGTTGCTAGTATTGATAAGATAGAATTTTCACATAATGTACAATGGTCAACACTTCCAACAAATAAACTTTTTGCTCAAAAAAATGGATTTAGATTTTTTATGGAAAAAGAGATTTATGAGCAAAAAGATGTTGTTGTTGATAGTATGATGGGGAGGCTCAAAGAAAGTGAGATAGTTTTTGATGAACTAAATTCTGATATCCTTGATGGGATAAATGAGATTAAAATCTGTGCTTGTGGGACAAGCTATCATGCGGGTCTTACTGCATCTTATCTCTTTGAAAGGTTATCAAAAATACGATGTAGTGTAGAGATAGCTAGTGAATTTAGATACAAAGAGCCACTTCTGAGCCCTGATACTCTCTTTATCGTTATCTCGCAAAGTGGTGAAACTGCTGATACCCTTGAAGCTCTTAAAATGGCTAAAAATGGTGGATTAAAAAGTATAGCAGTGTGCAATGTTGATAATAGCTCTATGACAAGAATAGCAGATGCTACAATACTTTTAAGAGCTGGTATAGAAAAAGGGGTAGCAAGTACGAAAGCATTTTCAACACAAACAGTAGTGCTTTGGATGATGTCACTCTATTTTGCCTCTTTAAAAGGTGTGATTAGTAAAGAAAAACTTGAAATTGAACTACAAACATTAAGAGAGGTTCCTAACACTATTAAAGTGGAAGATAAACTCCATGAAAAATGTAGAAGACTAAGTAAAAGATATTTACATGGGCATGGGTTTTTCTTTATAGGAAGGGATGTATTCTATCCGCTTGCTCTTGAAGGAGCACTCAAACTCAAAGAGATAAGTTACCTCCATGCAGAGGGTTATCCAGCAGGTGAAATGAAACATGGACCAATCGCTCTAGCTGATCCAGAACTCTTTACAATTGCTCTTATGCCACAGCATTTACATTATGACAAAATCAAATCAAATGTTGAAGAACTTAGTGCTAGAGATAGTACGATTTGTGCAATTAGCCCACTTCCATTTGAACTAAGTGATGATTTTATCAATACAAATAAAACAAACCACTATATGCTTGAGTTTTTTGAAATGCTTGTAGTGTTACAACTTTTTTCAATGGAGATAAGTGTAAGACTTGGAAATGATGTAGATATGCCTAGAAACTTAGCAAAATCAGTGACTGTCGAATAAGGGAACTAAGTTTCCTTTATTGTATGTTCTTTACAAATTTTATATTACTGAATTTTTTATAAGTTTGTATTACTTATTCCACTTATAAAAGTAAAAAAGCCGACTTCAAAAAAGAAGTCGGCTTTTTTACTTACTAAAATAGTATGAGGCTTCAAGTAGATTAATATCCACTTGTCTCCACTGCCATACTAATAATATATAAAAGTGAATCAATCCAGAAGATTGCAGTTGCAGATAAAATAACTGAAATCCCTATAATTACTTTTAAAGTAATAGTATTTATCATATCTTGATATTCAATGACAACCTTATCTTCTCTTGTTTTTAAGAACATATAAACGATTAATTTTAAGTAATAAAATGCTGCAATCGCAGAGTTTAATACCATAATAACAGCAAGTAAAATCTCACCTTTATTTACTGTTGCACTTAAAAGATACATTTTCCCCCAGAAAACTGAAAATGGTGGGACTCCTGCTAGTGCAAACATCAAAATACCAAGGATAAATGCTGATACTGGAGCTGTTTTTACAAGCCCTGTAAATTTGTCAAATTGATAATCTGTTGTAAATCCATAAAATGATGGTGCTTCTTTTGTTCTGTGAACCCAAAGCATAGCAAATGCTCCAAGGATAACAAATCCAAATAATATCCAGTATAAAAATAAACTTTGCATCGCTTGAGTAGTACCAAGCATAATAGCTACAAGCACAAATCCTGCATGCGAAATAGATGAAAATGCTAGCATTCTTTTAACATCAGTTTGAACAAGTGCTATCATATTTGGTAAAGTCATAGTCACTACAGCCATCATATATAGTATCCCTTCAACCCACATATCATCTGCCTGTATAAACATCCCAAAAAATCTTATCGCAACTACCAAGATAGCAATTTTAGGAACTATCGCAATATAACCAGCCATTGCAGCACTTGATCCTTCATATACATCTGGTGCCCAAGTGTGGAATGGAACGAGTGAAAGTTTAAATCCAATAGCCCCTATTAAAAATACCACACCAAGTAAAATAATTGGATAATTATCAAAATTTGTACTTGCAAAATGAGCAGAGATTGCTGAAAATTCAACACTTCCTGTTACATAATAGAGTATCATCGCTCCAAATGCATAAAATCCTGCAGCAATCGCACCCATTGTAAAATATTTTATAGCTGCTTCAGTCGCCTTGTCACGATTATGCATAGCAATCATTGTATATAAACTCATTGAAGCTGTTTCAAGTCCTACAAATATCAAGATAAGATTATCAGAAGATGCCATAAATTGGAAACCAGCTGTCATAAATAAGAACAATGCAAAATACTCTGGATAACTATACTCGTGAAACCTTTGTTTTGTAAGACTTAAAAAGATAAACAATCCAGAACCAATAACAATCATCGCTTGAGCTAAAAGTGATATACCATCAATATACATCACATCAAAGAATCCTCTATTTGGACCATTATATGTAAGAATAGCTATTAAGTCTATCATTAAAAATAAAGCGGTGAGAACTACATAAAAATGTTTATTACTGTGTTTTCTAAACAAATCTATACATAAAATTATCAAAGCACCCAGTAATGCTATAGCCATCGGTGCAATTGATGGTATATTTAAACTCATTATATCTATTGAAATTGGAGTTATCATATTATCTCTCCCCTATTGTATTAACTTTAGCTATCATCTCTTTAGCTTCAGGTGTAATTGCTTTTATATACATTATTTGTACAACTTGTTTCACACTTTTATCTACTGGATCTAGAATCGGTTTTGGATAAACTCCAAGATACACTACTAACATTACAAGTGGAATTAAAGCACCATACTCTTTCCCATTTAAATCTTTTAATTTAAGATTTTCTGGTTTTGTAATTGGTCCAAAAAATGTTCTTTTGTAAAGTACAAGCATATAAACTGCACCTAAAATAATTGTAAGTCCAGCGATTGCTGTCATAATTGGTGAAACTGCAAAAAATCCAAGTAAACTTAAAAATTCTCCAACAAATCCAATAGTAAGTGGTAATCCAACCGAAGCCATAAGCATTACACCAAATATTGTTGCATACATTGGCATCACTTTTGCTAACCCACCAAATTCAGACATATATTTAGTATGTTTTCTATCATAGATTACACCAACAAGCATAAACAGAGCCCCAGACACTATTCCGTGAGAAATCATAAGGAAGATACTTCCTCCAATTCCTTCAACATTGAGTGCAAAAATACCTAAAATAATAACACCCATATGTGAAACTGAACTATATGCAATAACTTGTTTAATATCCTCTTGTGCATAAGCTACCATCGCTGTATACACAATTGCAATCAATGCTAAAACTGCCATAGGCATAATCATAGCTACCGTAGCATCAGGAAAAAGTGGTAATGAAAATCTTATAAATCCATATGTACCCATTTTAAGTAATACTGCTGCAAGGATAACAGAACCAATAGTAGGTGCTTGTCCATGAGCATATGGAAGCCATGTATGAAATGGTACCATAGGAACTTTAATAGCAAATCCTAAGAAAAATGCTACAAATAACCACATTTGCATATCAAAAGGAAGTTGTAACATATACCAATCTAGTAAATTAAAACTCCAAACACCAGTTGCTTCAGCATAAATATATCCTAAATACAACATACCAACAAGCATTATAAGTGAACCAGTAAATGTATAAAGGAAAAATTTAATTGATGCATAAATTCTTTGAGGTCCTCCCCATGCACCAATAATATAAAGCATAGGCACAAGTGAAAACTCCCAAAATACATAAAATAAAATGGCATCAAGTGCAACAAACACACCAACCATAGCCATCTCTAAAACAAGAACTGTTAAAACCATATGTTTTAAGTTTCTAGTTTCAGTAAGACCAATTAATGATATCATTGTAATAAATGTTGTCATTATTACTAAGAATAATGAGATACCATCTATCCCTAAATTATAAGCTATCCCAAATTCTTGTACAAGTGGCATAAATTCAGTAAATTGAATACTTCCAGTTGTAGTGTCATAATTAGCCCACATAAAAAGTGATAGTGCAAACTCTACTAAAGTTATCACTATACCATAAGCTCGTATTGATTCTTTATCGACAAGCAACCCTATGATTGCTGCAAATAATGGAAAAAATATTAAAATTGATAAAATATGTTCCATCTATTCCCCTTACTTTGTAATACCAAATAATAGTACAAGGGTTAGTAAAATAAATATACCCCCAACCATTAATTTTAATGCTTTTGATAGGTTACCAGTTTGAATAGTTCTACCTTCAACACCACCTTGATAGATTAACTTCGCTATACCATCAACCATAGCATCTACGATTTTCATATCAATCTCTTTCCAACTAAATACAGACAATTTATGATAAGGCTTCACAACTGCTTTATCCCAAAAATGTGGGATATAGTATTGATTTGCTAACAATTTAAAGCAAAATCTTTTGTGCATAGCACCGCTTAAATATGTTCCTGATTTTAGATATCTCACTACAGCAAATGCAACACCTAAAATTGCTATTGCACTTGTAACACCTACTAACATATAGTGAGTATTGTGGTCTAAATGACTTTCCCAAACAGGTAAACTATTTGTTACAAAAGCAACAAATTCAGCTTCGAACCATCCAGCAACTATTGCTAAAATTGCAAGTGGTGTCATAGCTGCGATTACATACCCATAACTTTCATGTGGGTGGTATCCAAGGTGGTGATAATTCTCTTTTCCATAAAATACATACATTACAAGTCTAAATGAATAAAATGCTGTAAGTCCAGCTGTTATCCATAAAACTGTCCAAATAACATAAGCTTCATTTGCAAATGCTGATTCTAAAATCATATCTTTTGAGAAGAATCCAGCCAATGGGAAAATTCCAGCAAGTGCTAAAGAAGCAATTGTCATAATCAATGCTGTGTAAGGCATATGTTTTCTAAGCCCACCCATATTTTTAATATTTATCTCATCATTCATAGCATGCATAACATTCCCTGCACCTAAGAATAGTACTGATTTAAAAAATGCATGTGTTGCAAGGTGGAATAGTGCTATCCAGTAAGCTCCAAGACCAGCTGCTACAAACATATATCCAAGTTGAGATAATGTTGAATATGCAATAATCTTTTTCATATTCGTAGCAACAAGTGCCATTGATGCTGCAAATATAGCTACAAATGCTCCAAGTCCAGCTATAAAATAACCAACTTCAGGAACAACTGTAAAAATTTCATTTGCTCTAATAACTAAATAAACTCCAGCAGTTACCATCGTTGCAGCATGGATAAGAGCTGAAACTGGTGTAGGACCCTCCATTGCATTTGCAAGCCAAGTGTTAAAAGGAAATTGTGCTGATTTACCCATCGCACCAATAAATAAGAAAATTGCAATAGCAACTACTAATTCATGACTAAGCATTCCAATGTTTTCAAATACTAAATCATATTGAAGTGTACCTAAATTCCAAAAAATTAAGAAAATTCCAATTAACATCCCAAGGTCTGCAACTCTATTCATAATAAAAGCTTCGTTTGCCGCCCATGAAGGTGAAACTGCTGAATAAGGAGAAAGTGTAGAAAATGGTGATTTTGTAATATCTTTACTATGAGGAACATCTGCTTTATGATACCAAAAACCAATTAATCCCCAAGAACAAAGACCAACACCTTCCCAACCTATAAATAATCCAGCAAAGTTATCACTCATAACAAGTATCATCATTGAAAAAACGAATGCTGATAACCATGCGAAAAATCTATTAAATGATTTATCATGATCCATATAACCATTTGAATGGATATGAACCATCGTTGAAACAATTGTAACAACTACCATCATAGTAGCACTGACTTCATCTACTATAAATCCAAATGGTATATACACATGTCCTATTGCTATCCAATCTAGCATATTAACATGAATAGCATTACCAGACTCAAACACATACACCATAAGTAAAATTGATGCCAACATTGAAATACCGAGTAATAGTGATGTTACTACACCTACCATCTGTGATTTTTGACTATTTCCAAAAAGTGCTGCAAATAGTGATCCAACAAGTGGAGCAAAAAGTGCAATATATAAATAGCTTTCCATCTTTATCCCTCCATCTTTTGTAATGAATCTAAATTGATTGTATTTTTTCGCTTAAACCATAAGATAAGTAATCCAAGTCCAATAGCAACTTCACTAGCAGCAACTGCGATAATAAAAAATGCAAACATCTGACCAGTTAAGTCTTGATGAAAGTTTCCAATAGCGACTAAACCAACATTAACTGCATTAAGCATAATCTCTGTCGAAAAAAACAACATCAACAAATTTTTTCTTCTTGTAGCACCATAGAGTCCAATCATAAAGAGTATAACACTAAGGATTAAGTAATCATTCAAAGTTACCATTATTTTGTCTCCTTTTTATTAAAATCACTATGGTGATGATCCATTTCACACTCTATATCATGAGCTAAACCTGTATCCATTTTTTTACCAGCTAAAATAATCCCACCTATCATAGCAACAAGTAACATTACAGCTGCAAGTTCAAACGGAATTAAAAACTTTGTAAATAAAATAAGTCCAATATCTTGTGCATTACCATACTCTGGATGAATTGGATATGCAGCCACTACATTTGAACTTACTATTGGTGCCACTACAATTAAAACTACTAAAAGAGCTACAATTCCACTTAATAAAAATGTAAGTCTTGGATTTGCAATTTTTTCTTCAACTTCACTAATTGAGTCAAAAAACATCATACCAAATGCATAAAGTGCCATAACAGCCCCAGTATAAACAACAATTTGAACAACTCCTAAAAAATCTGCATTTAATAGGAAGAAAAATGCTGATATAAAAATCATACCAGCAGCCAATGAACTAAGTGCATATAATGCATTATTAGTTACAACTGTAATTGTAAACATTGCGATTGTAAGAACCGCAAAAAGATAAAAAGCTACTACTTCAAACATATTTCTTTCCTTAATAAGCTAATGGTGTTTTTTTGATTTTTGCATCAGCATCTGGACTAATTGCACCAAATCCATCAAACTCGATTTGTGAAGCAATGCTATCAAATGGAGTAAGAAGATCATCTTTAAGTACAAAATGGGCTCTTTGTTCACTCGCATTTTCATATCTTCCTCCATGAATAATTGCAAGTTCAGGACAAACCTCTGCACAATATCCACAAAAAATACATCTTCCAAGATTGATTGAATATTCCACAACCTCTTTTCTTGATTTTTCATCTATCTTTGTTTCCATTCTAATACAATTTGAGATACAAATCTTCTCACAAAGTCCACATCCGATACATCTATTGTTACCACTTTCAAGAAGTCCTAAAAGTTTATGAATCGCTCTATATCTTGGACTAATTGGTAACTGTTCTTGTGGGTATTTTACTGTATGCATTTGACCTTTAAATAATGCTTCGTTCATTATTTTAAAAGTAATTCCCAAACCTTTAAACAACTCTGTACTAAAAGTTCTCCCCATAACTTGTTTAAAAGCACCCCAACCTGTTTTTGGATACTCTTCAATCTCTACTTGAACATATCCAGATGTTCCTACATTTTTTTCTTTTAAATCGTGAAAACTCATTTTACTTCCTTATACCATCATCACTATACCAGTGACAACTATGTTTACTAAAGCTATAGGCATCAACACTTTCCAACATAGCCACATCAATTGATCCGGTCTAACATGTGGCCAAGCTGCTCTTGTCCATAAAAATACAAATATCAAAAATGCAACTTTTAAAAGAATTGCAATCGCACCAGGGATAAATCCTAAGTCATTAAATCCACCAAGAAAAATAATTGCTACTAAAAATGAGATTGTAAATAGGTTTGCATACTCACCAATAAAAAACATCCCCCATCTCATCCCTGAATATTCAGTTGCATATCCACTTACAACCTCAGCTTCATGCTCAAGAAGGTCAAATGGTGTTCTATTTGTTTCAGCAAATCCAGCAATTAAAAATAAGAAAAATGCTACTGGTTGAGTCCAAATTAACCAATTTGTAATACCACCTGCTTGATAGTTATTGATATCGATTAAACTTAAACTTCCAATCATCATCAGTGGTGCTAAAATTGACAAACCTGTCACAACCTCATATGATAAAAGTTGGATAGCAGTTCTAGCTCCCCCTAAAAGTCCCCATTTATTTGCTTGAGCCATACCTGCTAGTAATGGTCCATAAAGCCCCGTTGCCATAACACCAAGAACAAAAAGAACCCCAACATTGACATCAGAGATAATTACCCCTGGTACAAAAGGAACAGCACTCATAGCAATAAACGCAGTTGCTGCAGTAATAACTGGTGCTATCATAAATATTAATCTATTTGCATTTTGAGGGACAAAATCCTCTTTTGTAAATAGCTTAATACCATCAGCTGCAATTTGCAATAATCCAAAAGGACCAACATGAACTGGACCTAATCTTCTTTGCATAAATGCTAACACTTTTCTTTCAATATAAGTTGTAAACCCTGCTAAAGCAGAAAATACCAAAAGAACAACAACAACTTTTACAAGAGTCATTAATATATCATTATCCATTTTTTACACCTTTTTTAAATTTGCAGTTATAAATCTATAACTTCCAAATAAGTTTTTAGTTTCACTATTTTTCTCAAATGTAGGAACATACGAAACATCTCCAACTAATTGATTATCTACAGCTATAGGAAGTTTTACACTACCATTTGTTGTTTCAATACTTACTAAATCACCAGAAACAAATCCGAGCTTCTCAATATAATCTTTTGAAACATACAATGCTGTTTTAGAATCTTCTAACTGTTTTGCAACTGCTGTAAATTCATTGAATTGATTTATAGGATTTGCATTGTAGATGATAACCCCTTCAAGTTTTTGATTGTTTGCATAAGCAACTTCATCACTTGAATCAATACAATTTGCACTTAGAGTATAACCTCTTCTCTCTTCCATCCCATTTGTAAAATGATTTTCAAGTTTTTCAAACGGAACTTTTTCAAATATTTCACTTGTAAAATCAATAGTATATTTTGTTTTTCTATCTAATAAAGCATTTGCAATATCATTTAATTCATATCCATTATAACTAATCGCTGCATTTGTAGGAACTACTCGCTTATTGATAGAAACAAATGTTCCCTCTTGTTGATTAAGAGCTGGCATATCTAAATCACCATCACCTAATGCACTTATTTCAAAATCTGCTTTCATATTGTAACCAACAGTTTTCCCTGTTGCTTTTTCATCAAGATCACATAATAAAGCAACACCTAAAGTATTTGTTGATGATGGGATAATTACTACATCAAAGTCAGTGTATTTTTCAATAATTCCACACAATTTTGCTAAATTTTCACTATTTGGATGACCATATAAATCTTCTCCAACAACTAAAGTATAGCTATCTTTTTTCTCATTCATAGATGCTATTACCTCAAGTAAACTATCATCACTTCCAATCATCTCAATTAATTTTGTTGTTTGATAGCTTACCTCTTTAGAAACTTTTTTAGATACCTCTTTTGTTACCTCTTTCTCTTCACCACTCTCTTCATCTTTTACCATCTCAGTTACTTTTTCTTTTACAACTTCTGTGATAGTTTTTGTTTTTGTCTCTCTTAAACTTTCTAAGTATGAAGCGATATTTGCTGGCAAGTTTTTACCAAATTGATCTAAGATAAGATACAAAATAGCATCCTCACATAGTGGTGCATGGAAAATAGTCTCTATTGTTTTCCCTTTTTTTCCAAAATCTTCTACAGTTTTATCTCCAAGTGGATGGAAATAAAGACCTGCACCTTTGTTTAATGAGATAGAATTATTAAATCCATATCGAACACTTGGTGCATCTGATTTGAAATAAGTCCCAACAGACACTACAAAGTTACTATTATGTAAACTATTTAAATCTCCAGAGTAAAGTGACTTTCCACTTGTAGATGCAAAATTATTCAAAAATCTTTTGTATTTCATCGCATCATCGTTTACAAGTTTTACATTTAATTTTTCTTTTATTTTTTGTAATATGAGTGCTTCTTCATTTGTAATAAAACTATTAAAAATGATAGTATCACAATTTTTAAATGCTTCTACCGCTTTATTAAAAGCTATAGTATCTTTTGAAGCAACTCTATTACTATAATCAAATCCAAATCTCGCAGCTCCACTTAAACTTGTATAGTGAGAATCATTCGTCACTCTATAAATTTTATTTGTTTCATCTTTAATACTTGTATGTTTTACTTCATAATAAAGGAGAGAACAGTCTGAACCAAAAGGATTTGCAGCTGGGACTTTTGTCAGCTCCCAAGCATTTGTCGTATATTTAAAATCAGTACTTACCAATGCTCCAACAGGACAAACAGCGATACACTCTCCACAATCGATACATTTTTCCTCTTCAAAACCTATAAGATTTTTATTGAGTTTATTCCACATAGAATAAGCATCTTTTGGCATATTATCTTTGTATGATTTATCAAGGGCTTCACTTCCTCTAGATATTGTGCTAAGTGCATTTGATCCAATCATATCTTTACAAACAGTTACACATTTTTCACAAACAATACAAAGTCCTGGGTCATAACTCATCACACCCCAATTTTTTGTATCTCTTAGGACATCTTTTACAGCATAATTTTGCTTATCAACACCCATATAGAGTGTATAATTTTGAAGTTCACATTCTCCACTTTGATCACAAACTCCACATTGTAATGGATGGTTTACATCATAAACTTCCATAATAGCCCGTCTTTCAACCTCTATATTTTCAGTTTTTGTAGTTATCTCCATCCCATCTTTTACTTTTGCATTACAAGCATAAATTTGCTTTCCACCAGATTCCACTAAACAAAGTCTGCAAGCAAGTGTAGGTGAACATCTTGTTAGATAGCAAATTGCAGGGATAAATATCTCATTTGCCCTTGCAACATTTAAGATATACTCACCATCTCTTGCTTGACACTCTTTGCCATCAATTATTACAGTAATTAAATCACTCATCAGCACCAACCTTTTCAATTTTTACTCTTTTAAATCTATAACCTGAGGGTATCAAGTCATCGCTTAATCCATCATCAAATGTAGGATAGAGTGCAACTGTTCCTTTTATTGTCGTATCAATTTTAAACATCTTCGTTTTCACTTGATCTCCATAAATAATATTTACCTTGTCCCCTGCTTTAATCTTAGCAGCTGTAGCAAATGCAGCACTTCCTCGTAGATGTGTATCTGATTGCAATAAAAGTGATTTACCTGTTGCTCTATTAAATTGATGTAATGGTTCGCATCTATACACTACACTTCCATTATAAGTTTCAAGTTCTCCAATATCATTTGGCATCTCATTACAAACCTCTACTTCAAATCTATTTAAAGGATATCCTCTTAAATCATTTCCGTATTTGTCAAATCCATTTTTCATCTCATCAAACTTCATAGACTTAAACTCTCTATTTTTCCCTAAAAGTTCCGTATAGTTTATAGTGTATTGTTGTTTAACATCCAAAATTTCATTTGCCAAATCATTTAAACAATAACCATCAAATAAAATTGCTGCATTTGTATTAACTACTTTAAGGTCAAGGGAAGTAAATGTCCCCTCTTGTTGGTTCAGTGCAGGAACATTAAAGTTTCCATTTCCACCCTTAGAAATCACATAATCTCCAAGCTCATTGTATCCAACCACTTTCCCTTCTACATTAGGGTCAAGGTCGCATAATAAAGCAACTCCTAAACTATTTGTAAAAGGAGGCATCACAAGAACTTTAAACTCTCCATATTTTTCAAGCAATCCAACCAATTTAGCTATATTTGTGCTATTTGTATGTCCGTAGATATCTGTTCCAACAATAAGTGTTTTTTCTTTTTTTCGAGTAAATTTTGTTTTTATTAATTCAAACTCCTCTTCACCAACACTTGATTCACCACTCAGATATCCTATATCAAGATTTTCTAAATACTCTTTTACATCTTGCGGAGCCTCAGTTATAAAAGTTTTACAAAGCATGGCTATTATTGCCTCTTCACTTCCAACTTCGTATTTCACAAATTGTGTATATTTATTTGATAAAGCGATATCATCAATTGGATGCATATAGACAAATTCTGCTCGTTTTTTCTTCGTTGCTATGTTAATATTATATTTTACAACTGGATTATCCCTACTAATTCTAGTACCAATAATAATAATTCCATCACTTGATGCTACTGTTTGATTTGTAGCACTATAAAGATTTTTTCCAACTACATTACTATATGATGTTAAAAACTTTTTGTAGTTGTATGCATCTTCATTTACAAGTTTTATTCCAAGTTTCTCTTTTAATTTTTGTAAAATCATCGCCTCTTCATTTGTAATGTATGAATTAAATTTAATACTATCACAAGTTTTAAGTGCATTGACCGCCTCTGCAAAATCTTCAGGTGATTTATTAGTTTTTTTATTTCCAAAATCAAATCCAAATCTTCCTGCACCACAAAGTGTAGAAAATTCAAAATCATTTTTCACTCTTGTAATCGTTGTTCCATATTTTACATCATAAATTAAAGAACATCCACTACTACAATGTGCACAAGTTGCTGGAACTTGTGTAGATTCCCATGCATTTGAGCTGTATTTATAAGGATTTGAAACAAGTGCTCCAACTGGGCAAACAGAGATACAATCTCCACATTGTTCACATCTACTCATCTTAATATCAATCGTTGATTTGTATCCACCTGGTTTGATATAAAGTGCAGCTGTTCCAATCACTTCGTTACATGTATGAACACATTTTTCACACATAATACAAAGATGTGGATCATATCCTAAAACACCCCATTTTTTTTGTTTTCTATTCTCTTCTTTTACTGCGAACTCTTGTGAATCTACTTTAAACTCTAACGTTTTATTTTGTAAATCGCACTCTCCACTTTTATCACAAACACCACACTGTAAAGGATGATTAACATCATAAAGCTTCATTATATTAGTTCTGTGATGAGTTAATTCATCATTATTTGTAGTAATAACCGCACCATTAACTGCTTTTTCTTGACAACTTAAAATAAGTCCTTCTACACCAGCAACTTTAACTGCACACATCCTACAACTAGCAATTGGAGAAACTTTAGATAAATAACACATAGTTGGTATGTAAATATCATTTTTTCTAGCTATTTGTAAAATTGTTTCACCATAAGTTCCCTTGCATACTTTTCCATCAATTGTGATAGCAATCGGTTTTCCTCTGTGTTCTATTTTTTCACTCATACTGCCACCATCCCAAGGTAATAACATCTCATACATCTTTCAGCTTCAGCTTGAGCTTCTTCTGCTGTAAAACCTAGATTTACCTCTTTATTGTTATCTTTTCGAACTTCAGTTGCTAATTTTTCACTCACTTCTCGAGGGAGTCCTGGCATCCAACCTTTGATTTTCTCTTTTTTATTATAAACTTTTAGTTTATTCATATGGTCTTCCATAATCTCTTCATCTGTAAGAGTTACTTTTCCATCATAGATATATCTACTTATAACTGAAGCTGCTCTTCTTGCTTGTCCAACTGCATTTACAATTGTCATAGGTCCATATTCACAGTCACCTGCTGCAAAAAGCCCCTCTCTTGAAGTCATAAAATCTTTTCCATTTGTTTGGAGTGTTCCCCATGATGTCATTGTAAGTTCCCACTCTTTTGGTAAGATTTGTAAATCACAAGCTTGTGATACAGCAGGGATAAGATAATCACAATCCATCTCAAATTCTCCACCTTCAATTTTAACAAGCTCTGCTCGTCCACCATCTGCTGGAGTTACTAGTTCATAAGTATCAACTACAAGTTTTTTAATCACACCATCTTCATCAATTACTCTATTAATAGCACTATGGAAAATAAATTCTACACCCTCTTCCACTGCTTCTGTGTATTCTTCCAAAGTTGTATTTCTGATAATTGTTTTTTCATCTCTTCTATAGAGCATAACAACTTTTTTTGCACCTTCTCGGATACTACATCTTACAACGTCCATAGAGGTAAATCCACCACCAACACAAACAACTATTTTATCTTTAAGTTCATTTGATGCTGGGCTTCCAATTTTAAATTTATGCCAAAGGTTAACTTTGTCAAGCATAGAAATCGCACCCCAATATCCTTGATGTTTTGGATTTTCATTATCACATCTTACCGCTTTACTAAGTCTTGCTCCAAATCCAAGAAGTGTTGCATCAAATTCTGATTCAATCTCTTTTAATCTATCGGCTGTAACTCTATGATTTGTTATAACAGTAACTGTTTCAAGCTCTGTAACAAGTTTAATATCTTCATTGTATTTTTCAAATGGCATACGATACTGTGGCACCCCAACAGTTACCTCACCACCTAAAACGGGTAACTCTTCAAAAATAGTCACACTAATCCCTTGCACTCCAAGATAATAAGCAGCTGTTAATCCTGCAGGACCAGCACCTATGATAGCAACTTTTTTACCATCATTTCTTGGTTTTTGTACTTTCATAGGGTGTAACCACTCTAATTTATGGTCTGTTTCATAATCAGCACCAATTCGTTTAAGCTCCATAATGGAAATTGCCTCATCCAAATTTGCTCTTCTACAAGCTGTTTCACATGGATGTGGACACACTCTTCCACAAGTATG
>CAZHJR010000002.1:16280-31787 GCA_964533335.1 uncultured Helicobacter sp.
TTGCTCTTCTACAAGCTGTTTCACATGGATGTGGACACACTCTTCCACAAGTATGGGCAAGAGGCATATGTTCTCTTGTAGCTTCTAATGAAGCTCCAAAATCTAAATCTCTTACACCCTCAATATATGCTGGAATATCAATATGGGCAGGACACATATCACTACAAGGTGCAGTAATATTAGCAATATATCTACTATCATCTATCTCATACCACGGTGATTTTGTTTTAGTATGAATCAATTTTGCAAAATCGTCGCTAAAATGTTGAATCATCTGTAAAATTGGTACTGGTACAGTTTTTCCAATTTCACATTTACTTGTAGCCATCATTGTACTACTTATTTCACTCAGATGATCTAGATCACTTTGGTCACCTTCACCTCTTGCAATCTTATCAAGCATATCATAAAGGATTCTTCCACCCCATCTTCCAGGAGCACATCTTCCACACATCTCACTATACTCTTGATATTGCTTTGCATAATTAACTGCTAATTTCACAACATCTACATCTGAAGTAAAAAGTGCAAATCCATCCCATCCAACAAATGCTTTTGTGTGGTTTTCTTTATCATACTCAACTGGCAATTTTGCAGAAGAGTCTTTCCACTCTTCAATAGAAGCCACACTTCTATTATCTACAAGTTCACCTTGCCAAGTTGAAAAATATACTTTACTCACAATTTTTCCTATTCTTCAGCTGTTTCAATTGATGCTTCAACAGGAGAATCACCCTTTGTTTTTTTAATTACTACAGTCCAATCTACTTCATTGAATTTTAATGAATTCATTAAAGTCCAATTATTTTCTTTTACGATGTCTGCTACATTCTGAACAACACTAAAATCACCAATTTCAAATAAAAATATCCCATTTTCATCTTCTATAATTTCCGTATTCATAAGTTCCACTAATCTTGGTATAAAATTTTCACCATGGTTTCTTAAATCATATCTTTTCATTTTATATCCTTATCTATCAATTTCGCCAAAAACGATATTAAGGTTACCAATAATAGTAACAACATCGGCAAGTTGATGCCCTGGTAATAAATCTTGTAATAATCCTGTATGCCAAAAGCTTGGAGCTCTTAGCTTCATTCTATAAGGATATGGTGACCCATCACTTACGATATAAAATCCAAGCTCCCCTTTTGGAGATTCAGTAGCCACATACACTTCACCAACAGGTGGTCTCATCCCTTGAGTTACAAGAACAAAATGTTGCATTAAAGAGTAGTTTTGTGTCATCATCTCCTCTTTTGTTGATGAGATATATTGTGGAGCATGTGCCATAAGTTGTGTATCACTTTCATGGTACATTGGAATAAGCTGTTTTAAAATTCTCATACATTGGTACATCTCTGCCATATGTAGTTTATATCTTCCATAACTATCACAAGTATCAGAGTATGGTACATCAAATTCAAGTTGTGAATATAATCCATATGGCATCTCTTTTCTAAGATCCCATTTTACTCCACTTCCTCTAAGAACTAATCCAGTACATCCCCAAGATTTAGCCATCTCTTTTGAAACAACTCCAACATTTTCAAGTCTCATTCTCCAAATTCTATTTTTTGTTAAAAGACCTTCATAGATTTTGATTTGCTCATCTAAGATAACCATAAATTTTTCTAAATTTTCAATCCAACCTTTTGGAAGATCAAGTGGAACCCCTCCAATTCTCACAGCACTATGAGTAAGTCTTGCTCCACAATAGTCTTCCATTAAGTCCATCGCAAATTCTCTCTCTCTAAATGCATAAAGGAAAACAGACATAGCACCAACATCCAGTGCATGTGTAGCAAGCCAAAATAAATGTGAGATGATTCTATTAATTTCAACAAGCATAGTTCTTATAACTTCAGCTCTTTGTGGTGCTTCGATTCCTAGAAGTTTTTCAACTGCTAAAGCATACCCATAGTTATTTGAAGTAGCAGCTATATAGTCCATCCTATCTGTTGTTGGTAAAAATTCGTTATAAATCATATTTTCACCCATTTTTTCCATACCTCTATGAAGGTAGCCGATATCTGGATATGCTTTTACAACCTCTTCACCTTGGAGTTCAAGAACAAGTCTAAGTTGTCCGTGAGCAGATGGATGTTGTGGTCCAAAGTTAACGACCATCGTGTTATCTTCTCTTTCAAATGCAATATTCTCAAAAAAAGGTTTTAATCTATTTGTTTGTTGCATATCTATTTTCTCTCTTTTAAATTATCTATTTTTACTTCATCAAAAGGTGTAACCAATGGTATTCCAAATAGTTTCACTCCACCATCTTCTTGGTATCTTACAGGTGTTTCAGGCTCATTTCCTTCACCAATCTGTGCACCAAATGGAACCTCATGCCCAAGTCTAGCAAATCTAGTCGTATCATATCTATCGATTGTAGCTGCATCTCTTTGTTCTGGTCCGATAACATCTCTTGCTTCTTTTCCAAATATTTTATCAACCTCATACCATTTTGCAGCTTCATCACCGTGTAACGGATAAGTTTTTAGAAGTGGATGTCCTTGCCAATCATCAGGCATAAGGATTCTTTTCATATACGGATGATTGTTTGCAACAATCCCAAACATATCAAACATCTCTCTTTCACTAAAATCTGCCATTCTAAAAAGTGGATTTACAGATTCAATCGCTTCACCCTCTTTAATAAAAGTTTTAAATCTTAATCTTTTTCTTTTTGAAGTTGATAACATTTCATAAAATATTTCAAATCCACCTTTTGAAGCTAGATAATCAATTGCACTTAACTCAACTAATAAATCATATGCCAAAATTTCCTTTGCATGTTGAATAGCAGCTATATTATCTTGCGGTTCAATCCACATAACTAGGTGATCTAACTCTAAATAAACATCACTAACTTTCACTTTTTTAGATAAACTTAGGTAATCATTACTAAATACTGAATCATTATAAACAGATTTTTTAGGTAGAGTTGGTGTTACATAAAATCTATCATTGTAATACGATTTTTTTTGTACATTGTCTTTTGGTTGATAAGCTCTCATTATATTAACCTTTTTGCTTTTTGTGCCAAGCTACATGGTTGGCTTCTAATCTTTTTTTGTAGCATCATAAGTGCAAACTGTAAAGTTTCTGGTCTTGGTGCACATCCTGGAAGATAGATATCAACAGGAATAACTCTATCAGCTCCTTGAACCGTTGCATATGTATTAAACATACCACCTGTATTTGCACAACTTCCCATACTTATAACCCATTTAGGATCAGGCATTTGATCATACAATCTTCTTAAAAACTCTGCATGTTTTTTTGTCAAAGTTCCTGCTATTACAAGAACATCTGATTGTCTTGGAGATGCTCTAAAAATAGTACCAAATCTATCAAAGTCAAATCTTGAAGCACCTGTCGCCATCATCTCAATCGCACAACAAGCCAAACCATAAGTCATAGGCCACAAAGAGTTACTTCGCCCAAAATTTACTAATTTATCAACAGTAGTAAGTGCTATTGGAGCTCCCCCATTTGAAAAATACTTTACTTCATGCTGTGCCATTCTAATGCTCCTTTTTTCCATGCATATACAAATCCTATTGTAAGAAGAACAATAAATAAAATCATCTCAATAAAACCAAACAATCCAAGAACTTTAAAATCTACAGCCCAAGGAAACATAAATATTATCTCTACATCAAAAAGTATAAATAACAATGCCATCAAATAAAACTGTACCGAGATTGTATTTGGTTGCTTTGTAACCTCTGGTCCACACTCATAAATAGTGCATTTTAATTTTTCTGTATCAAGACGAGCAAGTTTTCTACTTATAAATCTCGATGCCATAGTTGTTGCAGTAAATGCACCAAATGTAATGACGAACATTACAAAAGCCCCAAAATAAGGATGTGCAAAATCCATATGTTCCATATTTCCCCCTAAATTTAACCATTTTTTTCAAAATGTTATACGAATAAACTTTATAATAGCCAAATCTCTTTAAATCTTTTCTTACTTATGTTTTAAAAAAAATTATCGAAATCTTCATTTGTAACAGAAAGTTACATTTAAGTGATAAGTTTTTTTGATACTATTAATAGCTTTTACAAGCTTTTCACTATATAATTCCCTAAAAAATTAGGTATTCATTTGGATTTACGGTCAACTTTAAATTATTTTGGTAACAATAAAGAGCCATTCTTTTTCTGTATTAGTTATAACTTACAATCTTGGGATGTTGTTGCACTCAAAGATCTACCCTCAAATATCCAATTTACTATTGATAATTCTTTTCCTAAAAAATTTACTAACACAAATGCAATAGAAAAAAAACCTTTAAGTTATAAAAGCTATAAAAAAAAATTTGATGCAGTTATACAAGAGATTGAAGCTGGTAATACTTATCTTTTAAATCTAACATCAAAAACAAATATCACAACAGAGCAAACTCTTAGAGATATTTATAAAAACTCTTTTGCGAAATATAAATTGTTTTATAAAAATAAATTTGTATCCTTTTCACCAGAAACATTTATCAAAATCTCAAACAATATGATTTTTACTTTTCCCATGAAAGGTACTATTGATGCAAGCATTGATTTAGCAAAAGAAAAGATTTTAGAGAATCAAAAAGAGTTAGCTGAACATACAATGATAGTTGATCTTCTTCGAAATGATTTAAATATTGTTTCAAAAAATGTAAAAGTTGAAAATTTTAGATATGTAGAAGAGATACAAGCTGGAGAGAAAAAACTGTTACAAGTAAGTTCAAAAATTAGTGGGGAACTTGGTAGTAATTGGCATTCTAAAATTGGTGATATTTTGGTAAATATTTTACCTGCTGGGAGTATTACAGGTACTCCAAAGAAAAAAACAGTTGAGATTATACAAAATATCGAAAAATATAATCGAGATTATTTTAGTGGTATTTGGGGAGTGTATGATGGTGTCTCTCTTGATAGTGCAGTTTTAATACGATTTATTGAAACTACAAAAAATAAAAATAAATTTATTTATAAAAGTGGTGGTGGCATTACAATTGAAAGTGATCCAAAAGATGAATATAATGAGATGATTGATAAAGTTTATATACCATGAAGGAACTTTTTTTTGAAACTATAAAATGTGAAGATTTTGGAATATTTAACCTTCCGTATCATAAAAAAAGGATTGCTAAAACGATTAGTTGCAACTTCAATCTTGAGGAATATATCTACCCGCCAACTCATCAACTTACAAAATGTAAACTTATTTATGATGAAGATGGAATTGTCAACATAGAATATTCCCCATATCATAAAAAAAACATCAGCTCATTCGCATTGGTTAGCGATAACAAAGTAAACTATGATTTAAAAAAAGTAAATCGTAAACAAATTGATGATTTATTTGCAAAGAAAGCTCTTAATGATGAGATTATCATTATTAAAAATGGTCTACTAACAGATACATCGATTGCAAATATTGCAGTTTTTTATAATGATAAATGGATTACACCAAAATATCCACTTCTTTGTGGGACTACAAGAGAGAGGTATTTACAGGAAGGATTATTACATGAAGAAAATATCACTCTTTCCATGTTAAAGAAATCTACAAAAATTGGCTTATTAAATGCTATGATTGATTTTGATACAATAAGCAACTTCACATTAGAGGAAATTGAATGATACATAACATAATAACCAATAAAGAATATAAAGAGCTCACAACAAAACAAATAAAAGAATTATTACAATTTTTAGTAAAAGAGAATGAAGAGTTTGGAATTACAGCAAATTTGAGTGGTATCACTTTTACTCCTGAAATTCCCCATTCAATAAAACGACATTTTACAAAATATACACTTTTTTCACTTGCAAACTATACTTTGGAAAGCTTAGAACTACACGATAATTATATTACATTTGAAGCAGGCTTTGGAGAAGAAAATTTTGGGTCAGTTTGTAAAATTCCATATTTTGCAATTTTTCAAATAAGCATTGATAACTCAATCCTCTACATTAATCCAACTGCAACTCTAGAAAAATATTTTATGAGTGAAGAGGAAACAGCAAGACAACTTGAAAAATCAAGAAGTGCATTTAAATTTAATAGATAAAAATTTTATCTATTTTTTTGGTGCAAATTTTAAAAGTGCAGAACCCCAAGTTAGTCCTCCACCAAACGCATCAAGCAACATAGTATCACCAGCTTTTAATCGTCCACTTTCATAACAATCATTAATAGCCATTGGAATTGAAGCAGAAGATGTATTTCCATATTTATCCACAGTTAAAACTTTTTGTTCATCTTTAAACTCTAATGCATCACCTACAGCTTTTATAATTCTATAATTAGCTTGATGTGGAATAAACAAATCAATATCATCATTAGTCATATTATTTTTTTCTAATATTTTTAGAACATCGCTTGTTAAAGTTCTAACTGCAACCTTAAAAGTTTCATTCCCTTTCATTTGCATATATTGTTTTTCATCGGATTCAACTCCAGGAGTTAAAAGTAAATCTTTTTGAGCACCATCCGCACTGCATCTTACATCAATAATTGCTTCATCTTTATTTTGTGTAGCTGAGATAATTGCTGCACCTGCTCCATCTCCAAATAACATACATGTTGTTCTATCTGTATAATCAACGATTGAACTTAGTTTTTCTGCTCCAATAATAAGTACATTTTTTTTCATACCCGATTCAACAAAGGCTTTTGCAATACTTAATGCATAAACAAATCCAGTACAAGCAGCACTTATATCAAATGCCATAGCTTCGTGTAAACCCAATTTATCAGCTATCAAACAAGCAGTTGATGGCATACACATATAATCTGGACTAATTGTAGCACAAAGCACTAAATCAATCTCATCAAGCTCAATCCCTGCTCTTTGTATTGCTACCTTAGCTGCTTTTACACCAAGGTCACTTGTAGCTTCCCCTGGAGCAGCTATTCTTCTTTCATTTATCCCAGTTCTTTTTATAATCCATTCATCAGAGGTATCCATTCTGTCACAAAACCACTGATTTGTTCTTATATCTTGTGGGATATAAGCCCCGATAGATCTAAAAGAAGCGAACATTTTTAATCCTTGTATTTGTTTAAATTTGACTCTATATTGATATTAAGGTCAGATTGTGCAGCTACTACAGCTTGAAATATAGCATTTTGCATAGCTTTAGCATTTGACTTTCCATGTGCAATTATCACAGGTGCTTTCACTCCAAGTAATGGTGCTCCACCATACTCAGCATAATCAACTTTAAGCTTCAAGCCTTTAAACACTTTTCTCATTAAAACTGCGCCAAGGATAGAAACCAAAGACCTTCTTAAATTTTGTTTTATGATTTTACCGATTGTATCAGCCACACCCTCAGCTGTTTTAAGCATAATATTTCCAATAAACCCATCACAAACAACAACATCAACAGAACCATTAAAGATATCATTACCTTCAACATTTCCAATAAAATTTGGAACACTTTCAAGTAGCTTAAAAGCCTCTTTTGTAACCTCGTTACCCTTTGATTCTTCTTCACCGTTGCTAAGAAGCCCAATTAATGGTTTTTCTATCCCAAGAACCTCCTGAGCATACACTTTCCCCATAATTGCAAATTCTTTGAGGTTTTTTGCATCACAATCCACATTTGCACCAACATCAAGCACTAATGTATTTTTGTCTACAGTAGGCATTAATGTAGCAATTGCAGGACGACTAACACCTTTAATTCTTCCTATTCTAAGTGTTGCTAAACTCATACTAGCACCACTATGCCCAGCACTTACAAAAGCATCTGCCTTTCCATCTTTTACTAACTCGATGGCTATATAAGCAGAACTCTCTTTCCGCTTTAATGCATCAGTTGCCGAATCTGACATACTAATCACATCAGTACAGTTATGTATTTCTATTCTATTCTTATATTTATGAGGAATTAAAGGTAATAGTAATTCTTCATTACCAACAGCTATTACAGAAAAATTATTATTTCTTTTTAATGCTAATAACAAACCTTCAATAATAGGAGCAGGACCATTGTCCCCTCCCATAGCATCTAAAGCAATCTTTAACATTATGCTTTATATTCACCAGTTGTAGGATTTACATTATGAGGCATTTTCCATGTCCCATCTACATCTTTTATAGGTCTTTTTAAAGTTACTTTATAGTGTGTTCTTCTTTTTGCACTTCTTGAGTGACTCACTCTTCTCTTAGGTACTGCCATTTTTAATCCTTTATTTTTTAATATTCAACATCTACATAATTGCCATTCTTTTGACAATTACTACATACATGATAATCGCTTTTTATAGACTCTAATTCACTTAACAAAATAGCATCAAAATCTACTATATGATTTTCAATTTCTATAATTATCTCACCATCTCGTTCATCGAGAGATGAAAATTCACCATCACTTAAAACAAAATCTTGCTCTTCATCAAGATCTATATAGTGCTCATCACCACATTTACAACAATCTACCAATAGTTTTCCAACTATATTCGACTGAAGTTTTATCAAATTTTGTGCTATTCTACAAAAAGTACCTGAAAATTCAACTGAATTTCGTTTAATACTAAACTCTTTTTCAATAGATGGTACTTTTTTAAACTCTATTTGCATAATTTAATTAACAAATTTCTCTTTGAGCAAAGAAAAAATTGATTTCATTGATAGCATTTTCTATACTATCACTTCCATGAACAGCATTTGCATCTATACTATCAGCAAAATCAGCTCTAATTGTTCCAGGAGCTGCTTCTTTTGGATTTGTAGCACCCATAAGCTCTCTATTTTTTGCCATTGCATTTTCACCTTCAAGTACACTTACAACTACTGGACCAGAAATCATAAACTCTACTAATTCACCAAAGAAACCTCTTTCTTTATGAACCGCATAGAAAGCTTCAGCATCTGCTCTGCTTAATTGAATTTTTTTTGTTGCAGCTATTTTAAGCCCTGCTGATTCAAATCTATCTAAGATTTTTCCTACAACATTTTTTGCCACTGCATCAGGCTTTATAATTGATAATGTTTGTTCCATTGTATTTCTCCGTTTTTAAAATTTTGCGATTTTATCAAAATAAAGCTATATTTAATCTTAGAGACATAAAAACACTTTTAAAAAGGCAAAAAAAAAGGCGAGGTAAATCCCCGCCTTTTTAAAAAATGAAGTTTTTAGTCTTCGATACAAGGTTTACCGTGTACAGCACCTTCTGTTTTAGGATTATCCCAAACAATACAACCTTCCGTTGGACATGCTTCAGCACATGCTGGTGTATCATGATCTCCGATACATTCAGAACAAGTATCAGCATTTACATAATAAATGTCTTCCCCAGTTGGATTCTCATCATTATCAACAATTGATTCTGTTGGACACTCATCTAAACAAGCATCACAACTAATGCATGTATCTGTAATTCTTACTGCCATTTTATTTCTCCTTAATTTAATTGGACAAACTTTATCATATGAAATATAAATTTTACTTTAAAATTATTTTTGAACTATTTGGAAGAAACTTTTATTGTTACTTATCTACAATCTATTTTAATCTTTAAGAATAACTAATAATTTACATAATCCTATACAATAAATTCTTATTTGATTTAAAGTTTAGATTAGGTATCATCTGCCTTAAAAAATGATTATAATATAGGGTTTTAAAATGTTCAGTTTTATAAAAAAGTTACAAGAGTTGATAAGTAGAATTAAGAAAAATAAAGGTTTATGGTTTACATCTATATCTGCCATATCAATATCTGCCATTATTATTTTTATGTATATTATTCTTAATATGACAAGCAATGTAAAAGATGAAGTTTACGTAAGCATCACTGGAAGCTATTTTAAATCATTAGAAAATATCTTAAAAGATAGAAAACACAAATATGCTGAAGTTGCTGAAGCAATCATATCAAATACAAGAGTTGTCGAAGCTATGGGACAAAATGATGCAGTTTTTTTAGATAAATATGCAATGCAACTCAATGAAACATATGCTAAGAATGATCTTAGAGCACTTATTGTAAGTTTTTTTCCAGCAACGGATGCAACTACAGCAGTAAGAGATACTATTAGTTCAGCTATTAGAGCAAAATCACAAATTTCAGGTATTGAAGTGCAACAAGATGGTGTTTTTGTAACACTTATTCAACCAGTTCTTGTTGGAGAAAATTTTGTAGGGCTTATTGAAATAAAACAATCTATCAATTCTATTAAAGATGATTTTGAAGCAAATAATAATAGTTTTGTTTTTTTACTTGATAAAAAAATGTTAGCAAAAATTTCTTTACAAGCAAAAAGTGGAAGATATAAAGAGGTCGTAGGGGATTATCTTGTTTATCAAAGTGCTTACAGTAGTAAGTTTTATAGCCAAATCATTGCAGCTGGTCCAGAGCTTTTTGCTTATGAAAGAAGAATTGGATATGGAGCAGATGATGTTTATTTTAGAACATACAAAAAAGCGACCGATATCAATGGTGCAGAGATTGGGCTTTATGTGATTGGTGAAGATGTTGAAAAAAATGGTGGATTTGTCAATATTGCAGAGAGTATGGTAACCTCGGTCACTTCAGTTTCTCTTGGTCTTGTAACAGCAATTTTATTATTTATGTTTTAAAGGGAAAAGATGAGAAGACTTAAACTTTTAAAAATCTATTTTGTATTTTTTCTTTTAATCGCATTCCTTGTCATTTCTAATCTTCAAGTTACCGCAACTTATTTTATGGCGACAATCACATTTAATTCTGCCATTGGTACTGTTTTTATCATTGGTCTTATTGTTATTATGCAATCTTCGATAAGACTTACGATGCTTGCAGGTACTTTTGGGGTATTGTCTTATAAAAAAGGTGCAGAGCTCGAATTTTATCTCAACGGTATTGGAAAACTTATGCCAGCCACTATTGCGAATATGTTTGAAAAAAGAGCAAAAAAAGGTGTTTTATATTTTACTGATAATGAAGCAAAAGATGTTACAGAGTGGCTTGGAGAACAATTTTTTAATACCAAAGGGTATGTTGGATTTTTCGTTGCAACTTCACTTTCTATAGGACTTTTTGGTACTTTTGCTGGTTTAATGAAATCAGTTGATGATATGGGAAGAATTATCCTTTCTCTTGGAGGTGATATCAATATTGCTGAAGTTATGGCACAATTTTCAGGACCACTTGGTGGTATGGCGATAGGATTTTCATCATCATTATTTGGAGTTGCATCTGCTATTATCTTAAACTTTTTACAATACATTCTTACTAGACAACAAGCATCTTTTATTGAAGATGTACAAGATTGGCTCAAAGGAAAATTGATTGAAGCTCAATCTCCTGAAGTTATTGGAAAAATTAACTCTTCGAATGAAGATTTAAAATCTGCTGGTGTTGATACCTCTGGTGTAGGTGTTGGAACAACTGCATTTCTAGATGTGTTTGTGGATAAAATAAGTGAACTAAGTGCAAGTATTACTAAAGCAAATCAATCGAGTGAACTTATTTTTAAACAAGTAGCGATTGGCTTAGAGGAATCTACAATGGCAACCAAAAGACAAGCTGCACTTTTTGAAGATATTTCTAAAAAATTACAAGAGCTCAATACAAGTCAATATTCTGGAACAGAATCAATGATTAGCACTATAAATGCAGTATCAGATGCTATTTTAAGTGAACACTCGACGATTAAAAAATTACTTATTGCTCAAGAAGAATCAAATAAATCGCTTCAAACACTTGTGCAAATAAATTCAAAAGTAAAGTAGGCATACATATAAATGGCTATTAGATGTGAAGAAGAGTTCAACCCTTGGCCATCATTTGTTGATATTTTTTCATCTGTAATCCTTGTTTTGATGCTTTTCTTACTCGTTATTATTGTCAATCTTGGATACTATGCACAATTTAAGTATAAAGTGAGTTATACAGGCTCTGTTACCACTGATGATATCATTTTGCAAGATATTTCTAAAAAAGTTATCCTTGATGAAGATAAAAAAGTTGAAGACCCAAATAAAGATCATCTTGTTCCAAAAGAACTTATGACACCAAAAACAGAGATGGAGATGATGAAGAAAATTGAACAACAACAAAAAATCATCCAACAAATGCAACAGCAAATGCAACAAGAAAAAGCAGCAACAGATATAGAATCTGCTGGGGAAGATATCGCAGATAAAAAGAAAAAAGATGAAAAATCTAAACAGAAAATCACACAATCTGATAAAGTTTTTTATATCACATACAATGGTAATGAGTTATTTATAGATCAAGGGGTAACTGAAAAATTAAAAGCATTTATGGCAAAAGCAAAACAAGATAATCCAAATGCTATTGTTAATATTTATGGAACAGACCCACTTGATCAAATCAGTTTAACTGTAACAAAACAAATTACTCTAGGAAGGGCAATTAGTGTAAGAAATCTTATACGGAAATTTCAATTTGAAAAACATCAAATTAAAGTTAAACTAGCAGACAAACCATCAATTCCAAGAGATATCAAAATTGATACAGGTGTTATTGTTGTAGAGGTTACAGATTGATGAAAAGATATATTTCACCATTTTTATCTGCACTTTTAATTTTTTCTCCAGTATATGGAAATGCTGAGGATGGGAAAAAGATTGCAAAATCAGAAGAAAAAGATGGTGAGAATAAAGAGATGCCAAAACCCAAAAATATTGATAAAGAGTATGGGCAAGAGGGTACTTTAAATGAATCAAAATCTGCTTTAATCTCTGTTGACCCTCTTGCTTTGCAAAATTATTCAAAAGTTTCAAACAACTTTGATTTTTCTAGCTACGATAAAGTCACACTCAAAAGTGTTATCTTAGAAACTTTATCTCATAGTAATGATTTAAAAAGTGCTAATGAAAAAGTTATCCAAACAGAACTCTCCTACAAAGAAGCTTATGCTGGGTATCTTCCAACTGTCGATTTTCAATATAGTGCAAAAAAAGTACACAATGCAAAAACAGGTGATGATACTATTGATAAACCAACCCATAGAGATTTTAATGAGGAAAATTACAAATTTACACTAAGACAATCACTTTATACAGGTGGTGCAACCGAATTTAAAGTGAAAAGTTTAAAATCAAAGCTTGAAGAAGCGAAAAGAAAATATACCATTGTCTTAGAGGAAGAGATTCAAAAAGCGATTAAAGCATATTTTGGTGTCCTTTTCAATCATAAAAGTGTTGTTGTCAATGAAAGAAATATGGAAAAACTCAATAAAATTCTAGAGATTACACAAATTAAATATGATAGTGGTGCTTTGTCTATTGGAGATTTGAGTGCTGTTAAAGCAAACATTGCAAATGCAAGTGGAAAACTTATAAGGGTAAAATCAGATCTTGCAGATGCGGTTGATTTTTATCTTTATACTGTTGGGGAAGATTTTACAAAAACAGCTCCTTTTGAGGAAAACTTTCCTGTAAAACTCACAACACTAGAGGCACTCTATGAGGATATTTTAGAAAACAATTTAAACCTTGTCAATTATAGATTAAATATCCAATCGACTAAAGATAAGCTTTTAAATATGAAAGCTTCATTTAAACCAAAAGTTGATTTGGAACTTAACTACAAAAATGTCCTAGATAAAGAAGATTTTACTGCTAATGAAGAGACTTACGATGCAAAAGTTACCCTTAACTATAACCTCTACAATGGGGGAAAAGATACCATTGCAACAATGCAAGTTTTTAGCTCTCTTCAAGAACTCAACTTTAGATATCAAGAGGAGATAAAAAAGCTCAAATGGGAGATTTCAAAACTATATAACTCAATCAAATCACTTGAAGATACACTCCTTAATACAAAAAAAGAGGTTGCAGCATCATCTGAAATGGTAAATTCTTACTGGGAAGGGTTCCAACTTGGAGAGCAAGACTTACAAGTTTTACTTCAAGGGCAAAGACAACTTAATGGTGCTGAGCTTGATTTAATAAAATATGAGCAAGACCATTTAACAAATATCTTTAAACTTCTCTCTTCAAAAGGGGAACTATCACAATATTTTGGTATTGATGGTGGACATCCTGATTTTATTGACTTTAGCAATACAACTGGTGTAAAACAAGCACCTAAAATTGATTTAACAACTACCGATAAAACGAAAAAAGAGGATCTAAATACTACAGCAATCTCCCTTGAAACAAATGCAACAGATGGGAATATTACAAATGAGGAGATAACTCAAAATAAAGATTTAAACAGTACGATAGATCAATATCTTGAAGTGGTAAAAGAAGCTAGTTTTGATGATACTATAAATTTCAAAGATAAATTTTTAGAAGCGGATGATGAAAACTATACTGTGATGATTAGTGACTTTACAAATCACTATGATGCTTATACATTTGCTAAAAAAAATCGACTCTTAGATCAAGCATTTAGTTATGAATATTTGAATAAAAATGGAGACTTTGCAACAAATAACTCTAAAACAAAAATGATTGATGTTAAAACAAACATAGTTTATGGTATCTATCCTTCAGAGCAAGAGGGACAAACTGCAATAGATAATATTTTTGATAAAGGGAAAAAAGTTTACAAAATTGTAAAAGTAAAAGAGATAAAAGAACTCTATAACCAATATATTGATGGTCTTGAAGCAAAAATTGATCCATTTATTATTAAACCAAAAGTTATCAAAACATTTATGACAAATCAAGAGTTCAAAAACAAATTTTTATCTGCTCCAGCTTCATACTATAGTATCAATGTCGTTTCACTTTCACAAATGGAACAAGCACAAAATCTTATCAAACAAGAAAATATTGAAAAAGATTCTTTTGTCTTTAGATATGGTAGAAATGGTATGTGGGTAAAAGTTATGTTTGGTGTCTTTGCAACATATGAACAAGCTATGAGTGAACTTAGTAAACATCCAGAGATGATTAAAAAATATCGACCAGTTATTGAAAAAATAGGGCAAAAACAAGAAACATACAATACCTATAAAGAATTTAATCCTCTACCTCAATGGTATTTAGATGAACAAAAAGAGAAAAAAGGGACAAAAGTAACACCAAAAGCTGTGGAGAAAAAAACAAATACAAAAGATGCAGTTGTAGTTTTACCAGAAGATGTCATTACAGAAGAGCCAGTGGTGCAAATTGCTCCAAATACTATTGAGCCAAAAATAGGTGAAAATAAAACAAATGAAACTTTAAAACCTCTTGATACGAATATCACCCAAAATAGTGAGCAACCAAAATTAGAAAGAATTGTAGAACCAGTAGTAGAACAACTTCCTGTGGCATCTCAAGAAGAGATTCAACCAATAGAAACAATTCCAGTAGCAGAAAAAGAATTATCAAAAGAGGAGAGTGAAACTCCACAAGTAGAAGAAAAAACTCTTCAAGTCCAAACACAAAGTGATGATACGAAAACTATCCCTGTACCTACTCCTATTGTAGTTCCTATCATAGTTCCAGTTGTTACACCATCAATTTCGCTTCCAACAATAGAGAAAAGTGGATCAGTAGAATCTACTTCAACAAATATTCAAGAGGAACAACCAAAATTAGAAGA
>CAZHJR010000002.1:31887-45451 GCA_964533335.1 uncultured Helicobacter sp.
AGAAGAGATTCAACCTCAAGCAACCTTAGAAAAAGAGGATTATCCATCATTTAAAGAAACATTTACAAATGCTCCAAGTGAGTACTATACAATTAAGCTAGGAACAGTACCAAACAACCAAAGAGATTCTTTTGTAAAAAGATTTATTTTAGATAACAAATTTACAGAATTTTCAACCAAAGGGAAAACACATATCTATTATGGAATCTTTGAAAATATTGAAAAAGCTAGAGAACAAAAATTCAAACTGTTCCCAGAGCTAGTTGATACTATTCAATTGTATAAAATAGGAAGAATTGGACATACTAAAATAGCTCCTACAAAACAGCAACAAGTTGCACAACCAATAGTAGAGGCAACCAAAGTGCTTCCATCGGATAATGTGGAAAAAGGGTTAGAAACATCTTCAATTATCAAACTTTTTGATACTAATATCACCTCAAATAGTGAGCAACCAAAATTAGAAGAAATTGTAGTACCAGTAGTAGAACAACTTCCTGTAGTAACGAAAGAGGATATGCAACCTCCAAAAGAAGCGATTCTTATTACTACTCCATCAATCTCTCTTCCAAAAGTAGAGGAAAGTGAATCACTACAACCTACACCAGCAATTGAAAATGAAATAACACCAACAGTTGCACAAGAAGAAGTAAAAGATACTCCAACATTTAAAAAGGAAAATTATCCATCATTTAAAGAAGCATTTACAAATGCTCCAAGTGATTACTATACAATTAAGCTAGGGACAGTACCAAATAACCAAAGGGATCCTTTTGTGAAAAGATTTATTTTAGATAAGAACTTTACAGAATTTTCAACAAAAGGAAAAACACATATATATTATGGAATCTTTGAAAATATTGAAAAAGCTAGAGAACAAAAATTCAATCTCCACCCAAAATTAGTTGATAGTGTTCAATTATATAAAATAGGAAGAATAACAAAATGAAATATTTAAAGTATTTTCTTGCCCTATTTTTACTCTACCTTATAATCTTTGTCTCTATTATTATCCCATCCTTTAACTATATCAAAGAAAATTTGACACAAAAACATCTTAAAGAAAATAGTTTAATTCTTGATAATTTTATGATCAAAATTGAACCTGCACTTTTAGACCATAAATATACAAAGATTAAAGAATATATGGAAAATTTTGTAGCTTCAAATATTGTTGATAAACTTAACATTAAGTATACAAATTATTACATTACCATTAATAATCTTTTGCAAAATTCAAATAATATCAAAACCAAAAACTGGGTTCTTAATGATGTAACAATGGATATAAAATATGGTCAAATTGAAAAATTCGGCGATATTGCTTATAAATTCATACCTGCAGAAAATTACCATTTAGAATCAGATATTGAGATAAAATTTCAAGCTTCAAATGATGTAGCAATGGAAAACTCAATCTCTAGCATCAATTTTGCTCTTCCTAAAATAAAAATCGAACCAAACAAAATCGAAAAAAATATTTTTGATGAGCAACTAGAAAAACTTATAGCTGTCCAAAGTAAAACAATTAAAAAAAGTTTTTTCATAGATAACTCAAATCAGTTTGCCACTTTGCATTGTGTTACAAATAGTGGAGAACTTACTGCTGATATCAAAAATTCACTCATTCTTATTTGGAAATATTACACTTTAGTATTTTGTATTATTGTATTGATGGCATTTGGTTTTCATATTTACCTCCAAAAAATAACTTTTATACGAACACTTAAAGAGATTGATTTGTATCTACAAGATATTTTAAACAATAATTTTCACAAATTTAAAGGGGTAGACACAATAAAACAACAAGATATGTTAAATGTAGCAAATAATATCATTGTTTTAACAAAAAGGATTTCAGCTTTAAAAAATGAACTTACAAACAATCGAAATACTATTGAACTCAAAATCTCTTCTGATGCACTTACAAAGCTTCCAAATAAAAAGATTTTTGAACTCGATATGAAAACACTTTTTATTAGTGATTCAAAAAGTTATATCACAAAACTAAAGCTAGAGGTGTTAAAGTCATTTTCAAAAGAGCATAAGGTTGAAAAAATAGATGAACTTATTATTGATTTTGTTACTATGATAGAAGAAACAACCAAAACGATTCCTACTCAAAATACAAAACTTTATAGGCTATATGGTTCTGAATTTGTTATGATTACTGAACATACAGATTACAATAAAATAAAAGAATTATTTACTCTAATAGCACATAATCAACAAAAAATAAAAACAAAATACAACTTAGAAGAGAATCTTTTTTATGCTGTATCTATCCCATTTGATAGATATGGAACAATAGATAAGACTCTGGATGATATGGAGCAACTCTATACAAAAACAATAGGGGAACATACTCTTTTTTATATCGAAGAATCACAAAAACAAGATGAAGTGGCTTTAAAATTAGAAAAAACAGTCACAAGTATTATTGAAAATGATGCTTTTTCACTATCGTATAAGTTTGATACATTTTTATTTAGTGAGCCTGAAAAGATTATTATGAAAGAGGTTGCACCAAACCTGTTAAATACAGATGGAAGCCCAATTCCAATCGCCACTTTTATCTCTGTTGCAGAGCATTTACGACTAGCAACACAATTTGATAAACAGTTGATTATAAAAACACTAAAATACATCAAACAATATAAAATAGATTATGATTTAGCAATAAATATCTCTATTAGTTCATTAAATGACACCTCTTTTAATACTTGGTTAGAATCACAACTTCTTTTTTATGATAAAGAGGTAATTGAAAGGGTTATATTTAGTGTGACTACTTTTGCTGTTAAAAATAACTATGATAAATTTGCAAAATTTATTAATGATGTGAAAAAATTCAATGGTAGAATACTTTTAAAAAGATTTAGTTACAATGATTTAACTTTAGCACAATTAGAACATTTGGATTTAGATTTTATAAGAGTTCATAAAGACTATACGACAAATATCGATACAGATAGAGGTGTGTTGCTTAAAAATATTGCAAACTTCTCAGATATCCATGATATTTATCTCTTGGGTGATATGGTGAGTAGTGATAAAGACTATGAAATTCTTAAAAAATTAAATTTTTATGCAACATGTAGATAGGGAATTGTATGTTTAAATATATTATTGGTAGCTTTTTTATTCTTTTTCTTTTTTGGGGATGTAGTCATTCAAAGGAGAATCTTGATTATTCAACAAAAGAATACAAAGGGATAAGCAAAGATGCTATTTTAAATGCAGCAAAAAGAGTTATAAAACTCTCAGATGAAGAGTTCACTATATCTTCAAAAAGAAATTCTATCAGTGCAATAAGGGCAATTCCTAAAAATAAAGGTTTTACTGTAGATATTAATATCAATGAACTTGAACTTAATGCTACTATGGAAGAGGAAACGACTCATCTTAAACTTCTTATGAAACAAAAAGATGACATCTTTTCAGATAATCAAAAAATTTTAAAAGGGGCTGTTCACAATCTCTTTTGGGATAGAGTTGATTATATTTTAGGACTTAAAAAAAGTTGGTATAGTTGTACAGAATATAGGATGTTACTCCATTTTGATGGATTCTTTTGTGATCTAAAATACAATGAAAATACCTATCCAAGTGAAGCTAACATCATAAAAGATATCTCTATTGCTAAACCTGTTGTTGTAGAAGTAGCAACTATGAATCCTACAGCAATTGATCTCTCTTCATTAGAAGGGATACTGTTACCATTTAAAAATCCACCAAAAGAGGAGGAGGTTACTATTGCTGATATCAATACATCTGAAATGTTTAATTTAATTAAAAATGGTAGTGATACAAATACCACAATAGAGCAAGTTATTGATAGCAATACAACCACTCTTGAAAAAAATGTTATCGAAAATAATAGTTCAAATATTTTTCTTCCAGATTTGAATACAACAATTTTAGAGTATATTGAGCAACCATTACCTGATGAAGTGAATAGTTCAGATATCCAAAAAGAAACTGCTATGTTAGATAATAATCAAACAACTAATGAAAAAATATCTGAAGTTAATGAGATGGTTATCCTCTCTATAAATGAGCAACCATCTCCACTAACAACAATGGAACTTAATAAACCAACAGTTGAAAGTGCTAAAAAAGAAAAACAATTAGTAACCAAACCAGATGGAGATTTAAGTGTTAAGTAACCTACAGGAATAATGATGAGATCGATTTATAAGTATCTTCTTTTATCATCATTGTTGTTCAGCGAAGTAAAATGTGGTCCATTTGAAAATAGTGCTGCTCTATACAAAAAAGGGCTATATAAAGAAGCATTTATTGGATTTGAAAAATTGGCTAAAAGTGGCAATCCTAATGCCCAATACAATCTAGGGATGATGTATTACAATGGTACTGGTGTAAAAAAAAACAAAATCATGGCTTTTGTTTGGCTAGAACAAGCTTCAAATAATGGAAATAAATTAGCCCAAAATAAACTAGGTTATATGTATGAAAAAGGGGAGATAAAAGGTACAAAAGATGAAGCTAAAGCTATCAACGAATATCTGAAATCTGCTCTTCAAAATTATAATTTTGCTCAACTCAATCTTGCTATGAAATACAGTGAAAATCCAACAAAAGAAAATCTAGATTTAGCATTTTTTTGGTATCAAAAAGCTGCTAATAATGGAAATACAGCGGCTATGAATAACCTTGCGAATATGTATTATCATGGACAAAGTGTCAAAAAAGATTATAAAAAAGCATTTGAACTCTATTTTAAAGCAGCAACATTTGGAGATTATATTGCCCAATTTAATCTTGCAATGATGTATTATAATGGTGAACATGTAAAAAAGAGTGACAAAGAAGCTCTTGTTTGGCTCACTTTTTCCGCAGAATCTGGATACCCAAATGCACAAGTTCGACTTGGTAACTTTTATAAAGAGGGTATGGTTGTAAGACAAGATTATAAAACTGCTTTTTATTGGTATTCAAAAGCTGCCGAACAACATGATGCTGCAGGAGAATATTATGTTGGATATTGCTACTACTATGGTTTAGGGGTAGAAAAAAGTTTACCAAAAGCAAAACATTGGATGGAACTCTCCTCTGTAAAAAAATATGATGGAGCAATTAATTTTTTAAAACGAAATAACTTTTAAATAGTGCTCCTCTTTCCTAACTATTTGAAATGATTGATTTATTTATAGATTGAACTGGATTAAACTCTCCACCCAAAATAGATATTGCACCTATTTCACATCTATCAATATAGATACTGCATAGTTTTTTATTAAGTAGTTCATCTTGTAGATATAAGTTTCTAAAAATCAAAATGGCATCATCAATTTTAGATTCTCGATACAACATAACAGCTTTTTCAAATTTAGTTATCTCCTCTTGAATAAATTCATTCGGTTTCTCTTTTTTAAAGACTTGATACACATTAAAAGCATCACTTGTCCCATCAACATTAATAATATCAATAAGAAGCATTGTATAATCATCTTTAAGATTATCTTTTACACTTTGAGAAATAACGATGTCTGAACCATAGAATTTACTAATTTGCTCTAAAACTGAGGTATGATTTACAGCTTTACCCATAATCGTATAATCACTTCTCAGTTCCCCTCCAACTTCTCCAACAAAAACTTCACCTAGATTAAGCCCTATTCTTATTTTAATATCAGGAAGCCCCTCTGCTTGATTTTGTATATTGATATCTTTTAATAATTCCATCTGTTCTAATGCTGATGTAAGGGCTTTATCTGCATGATTTTCTACATCATATGGGGCATTCCAATAAGCCATGATTGCATCCCCCATAAATTTATCAACAGTTCCCTCACTTCTCATAATACTTTTAGTCATTCCATCCATATACCTATTTATGTATCTTGTCAACTTATTTGGATCATCTATCTTTTCTGTAATTTTTGTAAATCCTTTAATATCGCTAAAAAAGATAGTCACTGTTTTTCGTTTAGATGATAAATCACCTTTTCTATCTTTATTTTCAAGTAAATCATCCATTACAGCTTTTGAAACTTTTGAAGCAAATTTTCCTTTAATATCTGACATATCTGAACTATTTTTTATAAAGTGGAAAATAACTGAAATAACTAAAGAGAGTAAAATAGTTTCTATAATATAAGTTGTATTTAACATTAATCCATTTTCAATAAAAAGTTTTTGTAAAAGAAAATAAGAAGATATCGTAACAACTAGTGATATTCCTGCATTGATAAGTGCTGAATTAAAAAAAATAGCAATAAAAATGAGCATACTTATAACAAAAGTTGCTCCATATTGAAAATATTGTTCCCACTCAGGCTTAATAAGATATTTACTTGCAAGGATATTTTCAATAATGGTTGCTTGTAAATCTACAGATGAAATATTAGTTCCAAATGGAGTTGGTGTCATTTGAGACAATCCAACGGCATTACTTCCAATAAGAACTATTTTACTTGAAACATCACTCAGTAAAAAATTATTAAAATTTTTATTGAGGATATCAACTGCTGAAATATGTTTAAAGCCAGTTGGGGAATTGATATAATTTACAAACATACCTCCAGAAGTATCAATAGGAATTTTGACCTCCCCAAAAGAGATTTGATTGGTATCTTGTTCTTTAGATATTTTGAGTTCTCTTGCAGAATAGATTGTTCGTATAAGCTCTAAAGATAAAGATGGGAATAACTGTTCTTTATATTCCATCACTAATGGCATCGAAACAATTCGTCCATTTTCATTTGTAATAGAATTTAAAAATCCGCTTGAATATGCACTATCTTGAATAACTTGTATATTTGTAAGGGTATTTGAAGCCTTATAGAATCTAACTTGCTCATTTGGAATAGTATTTTTAATAATTGCTGGAATATATGGTGTTTCATGTTTTTCCCCTTCATAGCTTTCATCTAAAAAACTATACCCAAGAACAACAGGGCTATTAGAATTTTCTATAGCCCTAGCAAATGTTTCATCATAGTTTTCTAAATTTCCATTATTCTCTCCACCAATTTGCGATGGGGATGTCCTATCTTCTTCAGAAAAAATAAATCCATATCCAATACAAGATGGGGAAAGGGTATTAAGGTTTTCAATCAATTGTCCCATAATATTCCTACTCCAAGGCCACTGACCAACTTCACTTAAACTTTTTTCATCAATATCTATGATAACAATATTGCTCCCAATTTCATTATCACTTTTACTATTAAAAAATATATCTACGATTTTATCGTTGATATAATCTAAATGATTTGGAAATTTATAATTAACTCCAATAACAACACTACTCACAAGTAAAACCAATAATATATACTTTAATACAACTTTCACAAAAAAACCTTTATTTAAAAACTTAAAGCTTATTTTACATTAATAATGTTAAAATCGGACAAACTTGTACATTTTAAAAGGATGGTAATTGCAATATGGTAAAGAATCTATTCTACACGATAGTGATATCCACATCCCTATTTTCTGCCAATATTGGTGTAATAGAAAAAGGTGATATTGATAAATTTGAAAATGCAATCGCTTTGGTAACAAGGGGTAGTGAAATTATTTCTGTATCTGATGTTGGATTTAAAGTTCAAGAGAATGACACCATAAAAACTTTTCGAAAATCTACAGTTCAAATACGACTTAATGACAATACGATTATAAAAATTGGTCAAAAAACAACTTTAAATATTGAAAAATATCTTTATGATACACAAAATAAAGGGAATAATGCAGCAAATTTAAAAATTGAAAATGGTTCATTTCAAATTAAGACTGGTAGTATCGGGGATGATGCACCAAAAAACTTTAAAATTAAAACAAAATTTTCTACTATAGGACTTCGAGGATGAAAAAAATATTTTTTATAGCAATACTAACACTTCAGTTATTTGGAGCTGTTATAACTGGAAATCAAGATAAAGCAAGTATCACTGGAGGAAGTATGGATGTGACTTCTGGGGGTTCTACTGTTACAGTTAAATCTGGAGAATTAACATCATATAAAGATGGGCAAGCCCCATCTATTTCAAGACCTGTTACAAGGGGTGATTTAAATGATATTTACACTGAATTAACCCCATCATCTGATGAAAATATTGTCAATCTAAAGCTTGCTCCTATCGATCCTACTGTAGCACAAAAGATAAGGCTTGAACTTGTTCAAAAGGGGATTTCGAGAGATTCTATCTCTATTAGTCAAATGAGTGGCGGAGCACAAATTTATGTTTCTTCTATTGATTTAAATGATATTAAACTTATCTATGGTGGTCACTATAAAGCTGGGTTAGAATACTTTAAATCACCTGCAAATAAAGGAAAAATTGCAACAATTAATATCAAAGAGGAAGATTTAAAAAAATATCATAGTGTGATATTTAGAAAATTTGGAAGATAAGTACCTTAAAAAGTAAGAGAGTTTTATTCTTACTTTTCAGTCAATGAATTCATTGAAATATCTTTTAAAGGTTTTAAAATATATTCCATAATTGTTTTCTTTCCTGTTAAGATATTCACATTTGCAACCATTCCAGGTAAAATTGGAAGGTCAGGTGCAAATTGCCCATCTGCTTCTATTCTTACTAAATAATAGCTTGTTCTTGTTGTTTCATCTGTTTGACTATCTGAAGATATAAATAATACTTTTCCGTTTAAAAGCCCATATTTTGAACTATCATAAGCCGTAATCGCTATCTTTACACTCTGTCCTGCCCAAACCAAAGCACGATCTGATGTTCGTATTTTTGCTTCAATAATAAGTGCATCCTCCCCAGGAGTTATCTCAGCTACTTTATCCCCTGATTTTATAATTCCCCCAACAGTATAAAAATAAAGCTTTTGTACTATCCCATCTACAGGAGAAACGATAGCTTGTCTTTTATTTCTATCTAAATCTGCTTCACTCATCTGTTCTAATGTATTAATCTTGACCTTGACATCAGAATATTCATTCAATAACTTTGATTTTATCTCTGATTTTACCGCTCTTACTTTTCCCATAGCTTCATTTATCTCTTCAGTTACAATTGGAATATTTGTATCAATATCGGTAATTTTTGTTATAAGTGTTTGCTTTAACTGTAACTCTTTAAGATACTCTTGTTTTGAAACTACCTGTTTTTTATAGAGTTGATCAAGAATTTTCATATTTTCATTTGAAAGTTTTAGTTCAAGTGCTAAACTCTCTTTTTTTGACTCTAAATCCCTTTTTTTAAGTATTTTTTGTTGTAATTGATCCTCGGCTATCCCTATTTTTTGAAGATTTGATCTTTTATTTTCTTCAAAAATAAGCCTTTCATTTGCCACAATATCAGGTACAGAATCTTCGATATAACTTGGGAAACTCACGGTATCTTTAAAATCAATCTCCCTTTGAAGTCGTATCGATTTTGCTTTAAGTGACTTTAGCTCTATATCTTTTGTTTTCAAATCAGCATCAAAAAAAGCTTGTGAAAGTTCATATATCACATCTCCAGCTTTGACATGATCACCCTCTTTAACTAAAATATTAGAGACGATTCCCCCCTCAAGATGTTGCAACACTTTTGTTTGCCCAGAGGGAACAACCTTTCCATCACCCCTTACAACCTCATCAAGTTCACTAAACGATGCCCATAATATAAAAGCTATAAACATTAACATAATAGGAATTACAGCATAATTATAATTCCATTGTTCATCTTCAAATAATCTATTCATCTATTTTTTACCTTGCAATGCTGCTAATATTTTATCTTTTGGACCATCTGCTACTATTTTACCCTCAGCTAAAATAATAACCCTATCAACTAAATCAAGTGCTGTAAACCTATGGGTAATCACAATCACTGTTTTCTCTTCAATAATCTCTTTCATTTTACCAACAAGTGCTTTTTCTAGCCCAATATCAAGTCCAGTTGTTGGCTCATCAAGTATCAAAATAGATGGATCATTCACTATTGCTCTTCCCATCGCTACAAGATGTCTTTGTCCAACTGAGAGATTATTTCCATTTTCACCCACTTGAAGTCCATCCCCTTGCCCAGATTTTTTTACCAAATCTTCTAATCCAGTCATTTTGATAACTTCCATCATCCTTGCTTTACTAACGGGATGTGAAAGTTCAATATTCTCTTTGAGAGTTCCTGAAAATAAAAATGGCTCTTGTGGCATAACACCAATATTTTGCCTTAATTCTATTGGATGGACTGTTGAGATATCATGCCCATCTATAAAAATACTCCCTTTACTTGGAACATCAAGCCCAGTTATCATTCGTAAAATTGTACTTTTTCCAGCTCCAGTTTGCCCAATTATCCCAACTTTTTCACCAGCTTGGATTTTAAAGTTTATCTTATCAACCGAAGCATATTTACTATCTTTGTAGTAAAACTCTACATTTTTAAACTCTATTTCCCCTTTAAGTTTTCCAATTCCAACTTCAATTTGTTTATCTGTTTCAAGTGGAAGATGCCAAAAATCATTAATATTACTTAGTGATTCTTTTATCTCTTTAAATTTAATTGTCATTAAAGAAAGATGAATAACAGGTACCATAGCTCTAGCAACAAGAATATTTACAGCTATGAGTCCACCAACTGTTAAACGATTTGCAGCTATCTCATACACTCCAACAATAATTACCAAAACAGTAATAATTTGCATAAAAGTTTGAGAAAAATTGAGTGAAAAAACATTTAAAGATTGTATTTTATTTGTGATAGAATCTTGAAATGCAACAATATTTCTCCAATTAAAAAGCTTTGTTGGAGTAGCATTTGAAAGTTTAATCATCTCTCCACCACGAATAAGTTCCACAAGATAATTTTGTTTTGTTTGTTGGTTTTTGAGTCTATCTTTAGAAAGTTTTTCAATTGGTAATTGCATAAAAATATTAAAAACAATAATGATAACGGCGACAATAAGTGGGATAACTGCAAGGTAAGGGTTGATAAGATAAATAACAATTAAGGCCACAAAGAAAAAAGGTAAATCGATAACATTCACAATAGATTGAGTAGAAAAAAACGATTTTACCTGATTTAACTCTCGAAACAAATCAGCTTTCATCCCTGTGAGCATAGTATCATAGCTTGAACGAACTAAAAGCATCCGTTTCATCATCTCATCTTCAAAATAGATACCTAAATTTTTATTCACTTGTTCGATAATATGATTTCGCACACTTTTAAAAAAGAGGTCAAAAAGTAAAATTAAAAGAACCCCACCAGCAAGAACAAAAAGAGTTTCTGTTGCATTATTTGGGATGACCCTATTATAAACATTCATAGTAAACAAAGCCATTGCAATACCAAAAAGATTGATAAAAAATGTGAGCATCCCTATTTCAATATATTTTCTCCAAAACGATTTTACAGGTTTCCAAAACCAATCTTTACTTTTATCTATGTCGATATATTCACTTTTCTTTTGGTCTCTAAAAATCAAAACAACTTTTGTAAATCTTTTCATATCACTAATTGAATAGGTTATAGTCTCTTGTGTTCGTGGATTATACACTTTTGCTTCTCTCATGTTGCGAGTAGAATATACAAAAGCCTCCCCTTTTTTATCGATAACGATACAAGGGAGAAAATATTGGGCGATTTCACTCGCTTTCATCTCTTTATACACAGCATTCAATCCCATTGAAAAACAAATCTCAACCGCCATATTATGAGTAAAACTCTCTTCACTTTGATGAGTAAAATTTAAAATAGTTTCAATTGAGATATCACCATAATAAAAATCAAGAACCTTTTTCAAAGAGAGCAATAAAGAGTCATCTTTATATCTTTGAGCTTTATGTGGATCTTCAACACTTACATCTTCATCATTAAGAAGTTTGCTTGAGTACTTTTTGAGTTCCTCTTCACTTAGATCTTTTATATTTGCTAATTCCAAGTTTCCCTCTATTTATTTTTTAATTCTTACTTTGTATTGCTTATTGATTTTATCATAGATTGCTTGGAAAACACCGTCCCAAACCCTTGCTGTTTTTTGTCTAAAAAGTTTTGCTGATGGGTACCAGTACGATTTATCTCCAGCAGTTTCCCATCTCCAATCTGGAATCTTTTGAAGTGGTATCCACACCTCTTTATTGAGTGCACCACAAAGATGTGCAACACTTGTATCACTACTGATAACAAAATCAAGTTGTTTGATAAGATAAGCTGTTTTATTAAAATCGCTCAATTTATCTGTCCAATCTATCACTTTATCGCTAAGTCCTGCTTTTTCTAACTCTTTATTTTCTGGACCAACTTGAAGTGTATAGACATTAAATTTTGGATTTTCAATAAGTGGTCTAAAATACTCTACATCAAAAACTTTCCCATCATAACTCTCACCTGTAACACTTGCACTCCAACAAATCCCTACATTGATTTTTGTTTTCTCTTTTTTGATATCTAGCCCAATTTCTTCTTTTGGAATCAAATAAGGATTTGTAGCTGGGATATCTTTAGTATCTTTCATACCAAAAAGGTATGGTAAAGAGAGCATTGGATAGTGCAAATCAAAGGCAGGTAGTGGCTCTTTATCTCTTCCGTAAAAATGGTCAACATTTTTAAAACTATTTTCAAATAGTGATTTTAGTTCATCTCGACATTGAAGTATTACATGACATTTGTATTTCTCTTTTACCAAATCTACAAATTTTCCAAACATAATGCTATCGCCAAATCCTTGCTCTGTATGAAGCAACAATGTTTTTCCTTCAATATTTTCTACACCATCAAATCGTTTTTTAGAAAAAATCTCTTTATGTTTGAACATATGAGATCTCATCTCCTCTTTTTTAAATCTCCATTCATATTCGCTCCATCCATTTAAAAAATCTTTTTTAGAAAGATACACTGTAGCAAGGTCAAAATGAGCATTTTCAAAATTTGGATGTAACTCAATCGCTTTTTTATAGCTCTCTATTGCTTTGTCTTTAAGTCCTAAATTTTTATAACTTGTTCCAACATTGCTATAGGCATTGTAACCACTTGGATCAAGCTTAATCGACATCTCATGTTGTTTTGATGCTTCTTTGTAATTGTGAAGTTTATTATAAACATTTCCAAGATTAGTATAAGCACCACCATGATTTGGCATCTTTTTGATAGCTGTTTGTAAAGCTTCGATAGATTCTTCATATCTTTTTGCTTTATTGAGTGCAGCTCCCATATTTGAATAGACTTCATTATAATTTGGATCAACATCAAGGGCTATTTGAAATACCTTGGCACTCTCATCATATCGTTTAAGATTGTAAAGTAAAACTCCAAGATTGTTGATAGCCTTTGTATTTTTTGGATCAACTCGAACAGCTGCTTTATAGGCTTCTATCGCTTGATTTGTATCTTTTACTTTTTCAAAAAGAAGTCCAATATTATTATAAAACTCCCCATTATTTCTATCACTTCGAATCGCATCATAGGAGGCTTTTATCGCTTCATTGTTTTTTCCAACACTTTTAAAGGCATTGGAAAGATTATTATAAATAAAGCCATTTAAAGGGTCAAGCTTAATCGCTTTTATATAGAGGTTAATGGCACTTTTTATATCTCCTAAGCTTCTATAAACAACACCAAGTCCATTAAGTGCATCACTA
>CAZHJR010000003.1:0-28496 GCA_964533335.1 uncultured Helicobacter sp.
AGGTCAAGATCTGCGATAGTAATTTTATCTTCAAGGTTGGACATATATTTTTTTAAAGTAGGTTCAAACTCTTTCACCATATCATAACCAACATTTCCAATAAACCCATCAACAAGTCCAATACCTAGCTCTTGAGATAGAGATTTAAAATACTCTGTATCAAGTTTTTTATAGTACTCTTTTAAAAATAAAAAAGGATTACTTTGAATCTCTTTTTGAATTCCATTATCATCGATATAGTAACTTTTTTCATCTTTATGAATAACCCTTTCTCTTGCTCCAACAATAATGTAACTAAAGTTACCATCACTTGTATTTACTGATGATTCAAATAAAAATTTTACTTCATTTGGGAAAATCTCTTCAATTTTCTGATAAATTGAAACAGGAGTGAATTGATCTAAAAAGAGTTGTTTTGAACAAAATTCCATCTATTGACCTTTTGGAATAAATGCATTTGGATTGATATCCCTTCTTACTTTTAATAAATCTTCCAAAGCACGATCTTTGGTTGAATACCCACCAATTAGAAGTTTTGAGTATTGTTTTCCATCTCTTTCTAATTTTTGAAATGTATATTTATAATTACCTTTTTGCAATTCTAATATAAGTGCCTTATCTGGAACCGTTGAAAATGCACCAACTTGGATATAAAAAGGTCCACTTTGAGCTATTTGTTGTTGTGATGTTGTTTCTGTAGCTTTTGGTATCTCTTTTTTTACTATTGGTTTTGGTGTTTCAGATTTTTTAATAATATCTTTCTTTACCTCTTTTGGCACTTTAGGTTTTACAGGTGCTTCTTTGATAACCAAAGCTTCTTTTGTTACAGTTTTTTGTGTAGTTGGTGCAACAGTTGGCTTGGGTGTTGTTTGAGCAACTTGTGGAATTGTTGTTTGTGTTGATGGTGTAGTTTTTTGTGGTACTACATTTTGGGCTGGTGCTGTATTTTGAGGTGTTGGAACACTGATTGCTTCAGTATTTTTAGCTATCCCAAAAATATCCCCTTCAGCTGGTTTTGTTTCGGCAGCTACAGGTTGTGTCTCTTGATTTGGATTTATATTATCTTCAGATTGAATAATTTTATCGATATCAAGAGATTTTGTTTCATTTGCTTCAGCAACTGTCGGATTTACATTTGAGATACCATTTTCTAACTTTTTATCATCAATGGTATCATTTTGTCCAAAACCATTTGCATTATTTGGTTCTGAAATAAGTTTAATGGTGACTATTGTGATTAAAAACAATAAAACAAGAATAAATCCCAAAAGAATATATTTTTGTTTATTTGAAGAATCTTTATTGAGTCTTATATCATCAAGTTCCTGATAATTCAATTCTCTTTCGAACTCATCTTCTTTATATCTATTACTTGCTTTTACATAAGATTGTGTCTTTTGAGACATGAGCTCCTCTTTTTGTCTTTCAAGCTCAGCTCGTTCCCTCTCGATTTCTAAATTTCTTAAAAACTTATCACCATTAATTTGCATATAAAACCTTTATTTTTAGTATGTACTTTTTGTATAAACCACAAATTTACTTGCTAACTCTTCTAATTCTTTTTTCACTTGTGTTTGAAGTTCCGTATTTGTAATATCATCCAAAACATCCGCTATTTTATTTGCTATAAACTCAAACTCCGCTTCTTTCATTCCTCTACTTGTAAGAGCAGGAGATCCAATTCTCACACCACTTGTAACAAATGGGCTTCTTGTCTCCCCTGGAACTGTGTTTTTATTAACTGTAATTCCTGCATTTCCAAGTGCTGCATCCGCATCTTTTCCACTAAATGGTTTGTTGATAAAACTTACAAGCACTAGATGATTATCAGTTCCACCACTTACTAGGTCATATCCTCGCTTCACTAGAATTTCTCCTAAAACTTTTGCATTTGCTTTTACTTGTCTTGCATATTCTTTCCAAGCTGGAGCTAGAATTTCACCAAATGCGACCGCTTTAGCAGCAATAACATGCACAAGTGGCCCACCTTGAAGTCCTGGGAAAATAGCTGAATTAATCTTTTTAGCTATCTCTTCATCATTACACATAATAGCTCCACCTCTTGGACCTCTTAGTGTTTTGTGAGTTGTTGTTGTCACAACATCTGCATAAGGAAACGGGCTCATATGTTCACCAGCAGCAACAAGTCCAGCAATATGAGCTATATCAGCAAATAAAATAGCTCCAACACTATCAGCGATTTCTCTAAATTTTTTAAAATCAATCTCTCTTGCATACGCAGAAGCACCACAAACGATAATTTTTGGTTGAGTTATTTTTGCTATATCAGCAACTCTATCATAGTTAATTCTTCCATCAAGTTCCACCCCATAATAAAATGCATGGTAGTTCTTCCCTGAAAAAGATGGCTTACTTCCATGTGTTAAATGTCCACCATGACTCAAATCCATCCCTAAGATTTTATCTCCAGCCTGTAAAAGTGCTGCATAAACAGCACCATTTGCTTGACTTCCAGAATGTGGTTGTACATTTGCAAAATTGCATCCAAAAATTTTACAAAGCCTATCAATTGCTAATTGTTCAACTTGGTCTGCAAATTCGCATCCGCCATAGTATCTTTTATACGGGTAACCTTCAGCATATTTATTTGTAAATACACTTCCCATAGCTTCCATAACAGCAGGTGATGTAAAGTTTTCACTTGCAATCATCTCAAGATGATTCGTTTGTCTATGAAGCTCATTTTCAATCATTCCAAAAACTTCTGCATCTGCAGTCGCTAAATTATTACTACTTAAAAAACTCATTTTTATTCCTTCTTTTAATTTAATTTTATTTATTTTTCTTCTTCATCATCAAGTAAATCAATCTCTTTTAAGACTGGTTTCATTGCAGGAAAAAGCAACACATCTCTTATGCTATGCTCATTTGTAAGCATCATGACAAGTCTATCTATCCCAATCCCTTGCCCAGCTGTTGGAGCCATTCCATATGAAAGTGCATTTACAAAATCTTCATCCATCTCATGTGCTTCATCATCGCCATGTTCTTTTGCCGCCATTTGACCTTGAAATCTCTCCAATTGGTCTAATGGATCATTAAGCTCACTAAATGCATTTGCTATCTCTTTACCAGCAATAAATAGTTCAAATCTGTCTGTTAGGTGTAGATTTTCATCATTTCTTCTTGCAAGTGGAGATATTTCAACAGGGTACTCTGTAATAAAAGTAGGGTTGATAAGCTTGTGCTCAACATACTCATCAAAAAGCTCCCCTTGAAGTTGTCCAAGATTAAGATTTGGTTTTACATTTACATTATTTGCTTTAAGATAAGCATAAATTTTTTCCTTATCTTCTACAATACCTTCTGGTACCCCCCCAATCTCACTCAACGATTTAATCAGTGGGATTTCAGTGAATTTTGAAAAGTCAACATTGAAATCACCATAAGGTAGTACAGTTGGAAGATTAAGATGATCAAATAAGTATTCAAAATATTCTTTTGTTATAGTAATCAAATCTTTATAAGTTTTATACGCCCAATAAAACTCAATAGAGGTAAATTCTGGATTATGTGTTGCATCCATCCCTTCGTTTCTAAAGTTTCTATTAATTTCAAACACCGCTTCAAATCCACCAACAATAAGTCTTTTAAGATATAGTTCTGGTGCAATTCTAAGATATCTATCAATCCCAAGTGCATTATGATGAGTTACGAATGGTTTTGCATTTGCTCCACCTGCGATTGGATGCATCATAGGGGTCTCAACTTCTAAAAATCCTTTTTCCTCGAAAAATCTTCTTGTTAAGCTTATCACTTTACTTCTTATTTGAAATGTTTTTCGAACATCTGAATTCATAATAAGATCAAGATATCTTTGTCTATATCTCAACTCTTTATCTGCCAATCCATGATATTTTTCAGGAAGTGGCGAAATCGCTTTTGTAAGTATTTTAATATTGTTTGCATGTAAAGAGAGTTCTCCATGACCAGTTACAAATGGGTACCCCTCAACTTCCACAATATCACCAACATCAATGTTTTTTTTAAAAACTTCATTATAAAAGTCGCCTTCGAGATTATCCCTTGCAACATAAATTTGCAACATTCCACTTTCATCTTCAATTTTAATAAAGCTAGCTTTCCCCATTAAACGATAAAGCTTAATTCTTCCAGCTACTATATATATTCTACTTTCACTTCTTTTATTCTCAAGTTTTTCAACATCACTATTGATATTAAAAAATTTTTCAATTGTTGTATTTCTCTTTGAGATATTAGAATAAGGATTAATTCCTAGGTCTCGTAAATTTTCTGTTTTTGCTATTCTTTGTTGTATAAATTTATTAGTAAACAATATTATTCCTTCTTTTATTTTAAACCATTTAATAGTTATTTTTCTTGTACATTTTTAAGTTTATCATTGACAATATCATTAGAAACTTTATTTATGGTAGTTTTTGTACCATCTGCAACTGCATCTAATTTATTTGTAACTGATGTTTGTAGGTCCTCATTGTGAAGTTTTATAATATATCCACCACTACTTATTAATAGAGGATACATAATACTTTTTGTTTTCAGATTTTCCATTTTTTTGCTCATTATTTCAACGTTTGAAAGGGCAAAAAAGATAATAGAAAAAAGCAAAAAGATTTTTCCAGCGCCAAACATAAACCCAAGAATTTTATCAAAAATGCCCAATCCAGTAAGGGTAAACATAGTGCTTAAAAAAATCCCTAGAAAATATGCAATAGACCAAATAAAAATTAATGAGAGGATAAAACCAATCAAAAGAACACTATTTTGACTCTCTATATCAAAAATTGCATCTATTAAACCACCTGTGCTTGAAGCTATTCTTGAAGCTATGAAAATTCCACCAATAATTCCAAATATGGCAAATAATTCCTTTACTAAACCTCTAAATAATCCTTTGAGTCCTAAAAATATTACTAAGCCAAGGATAATAACATCGAAGCCACTAAAATTTTCCATATTTCCGCCATTAATTGATTTTTTTGTGGATTATTATATCTTCATTTAGATAAAATAAACTTTATGATAGAAAGATACAAAACGAAAAAAATATATGTAGGCAATGTTGCTATTGGCGGTGATGCACCAATTAGTGTGCAATCTATGACTTTTACAAAAACGGATGATGTGAAAGCTACAGTTGAACAAATTAAGTTACTCCATTTTGCTGGAGCTGATATTGTGCGAGTTGCAGTTCCTGATATGGAGGCTGCTTTGGCTTTAAAGGAGATTAAAAAACAAATCTCCTTGCCCCTTGTTGCTGATATCCATTTTAATTATAAGCTTGCTTTAGAAGCAGCTAAATGGGTTGATTGTATAAGGTTTAATCCAGGAAATATTGGTGAACAAAGTAGAATTAAAGAGATAGTTAAAGCTTGCAAGGAGAGAACGATTCCTGTTCGAATTGGGGTAAATTGTGGAAGCTTGGAATCTCAATTTGAAGATAAATATGGGCAAACAGCCCAAGGGATGGTTGAAAGTGCCCTTTATAATATCAAATTTTTAGAAGATTTGGACTTTACAGATATAAAAGTAAGTCTTAAAGCAAGCGATGTTGAAAGAACCGTTGAAGCATACAGGATGCTTCGCCCATTAAATGAATACCCATTTCATTTAGGTGTAACTGAAGCCGGAACACTCTTTCATAGCACAATAAAATCTTCTATTGCACTTGGAGCTTTATTGCTTGATGGAATAGGGGATACATTACGAGTCTCAATCACTGGTGAATTAGAAAAAGAAATAGAAGTTGGTCGAGCTATTTTAAAAGATACTGGGGTGATTAAAAATGGTGTTAATATCATCTCTTGCCCAACTTGTGGTAGAATTGAAGCAGATTTAGTTAGTGCGGTTGCAGAAGTTGAAAAAGCAACAGCACACATAACTACACCTTTAAACTTATCTGTTATGGGTTGTGTGGTCAATGCAATTGGTGAAGCAAAAAGTGCAGATGTTGCAATAGCTTATGGAAAGGGAAGTGGTTTGATTATCAAAAAAGGGGAAGTTATTGAAAAGCTACCAACTAATAAACTGCTTGAGAGATTTTTAGAAGAAGTTGAAAGAGAAGCACAAAAACAAAAAGAGAATTAAATTACTTGAAAAAAATAAAAAAGGTCTAGAAATTTTCTAGACCTTTAAATTCAATCTATGGCTTAAAAAATTATTTTGCACAATATGCTGGAAGAACTGTTCCAAATTTTGCTTTTGTTTTTTTGTCCACTTCAACATTAGAATACCAGTTATTTACTGGATTACACTCTTTCATCCATGTTTCAATTCCATAAACTTTTACAGTATTGAATCCCATTTGTCTAAATGCTTGAGCTTCAATTACAGCTCTTGAAGCAGTATTACATACTACAACAATATTTGGTTTTACAAACTTACCATCATCATTTAAAACAATATTTTCTAAACCTTTTTCTGGAGATTCTCTACCGATTCTTTGTGATCCTGGGATAAAAGCCGCTTGCCATTCATCCATTGTTCTTACATCTACCACAGCCCAATCAGCAGATGCTAATGCTTTTTTTACTTCATCAGTTGAAGCGATTTCACCATTTTTTTTAGCATCCTCTTTTAATTTGTGTGTTAATCCTTTATAATCTACAAAATCACCTGCATTCACTACACCAAAACATAAACTTGCCGCTAAAATTACTTTTCCTAATTTCATACTCAATTCCCCTTAATTTTTTTATTTTTTAACCCATCTAAAAAGTTAATGTGAAAGTATAGCATTAAAAATAAAAAAATCAAGGGAAAATAGGTGTTTTTTGAATTTTTTTATATAACTTTAACTAATATAATAATTATCATAATATCGTATTATAGGAGATTTCCTAAATACTTATTTTTATTATTAAGAGGATTTATAGTAAAATTGAAACTAAGTTATATTAAAAAAGTAAGGAGTTAAAATGGAATGCGAATTTCCAGTGATTAATACACCCAAAAGTGAATTTAAAGAGATATTTGAGAATACTAAAACGATAGCAATAGTTGGTTGCAGTCCAGACGAAACAAAGGCAAGTAATAAGGTCGCAGCTTACTTGATTGCAAATGGTTTTACTGTGTTACCAATTTACCCGAAGGAAGATTTTATTTTAGGGCAAAAAGTTTATCGAAGCTTACTTGATATTGAAATCGCTGTTGATTTGGTTGATATCTTTAGAAAACCAGATGTTATAGCAACTGTTGTAGATGAGTGTATACAAAGGGGAGATGTAAAATATGTTTGGTCGCAACTGGGATTGGTTAATAATGAAGCTATGGAAAAAGCACAAAATAATGGGATAAAAGCTGTACAAAATTTTTGCACAAAAATTGAACACGGAATGATTTATAATTCGTAATAGATATTATTTTAATTTACAAGTTGGATTGGTTTGAAGCTTGAGTGTAGCAACAGAACCAGCGATCCCATCTTGTCGGTTAGATATCGATATCTCTCCGCCAATTGCATCGCTCGCACTTTTTGCTAAAAATAGTCCAAGTCCTGCACCTTGTTCTTTTCCTATTCTTTTAAATGGTGCAAAAAGGTCAATATTTTCATCAACTCCAACCCCTTCATCAATAATCTCAATTACAACTAACGAATCTAAATTGTGTATTTTAACGGTAATCGTTTTTTCGTTTGGTGTAAATTTGATAGCATTTTGAATGAAATTTTGAATAATTTGGTTAAGGAGTGTTGGTTGTATTATAGTAATAAATTTTTCTATATCGCATATAAATTCTATATGAATCTTTTTTTCATTTGCTAATAGTCTATAGTTATTAACTCTATTTTCAATAAATTTGACAACATCTATCTCTACAGGATTTTCAAATTGAGCACCTTCTTGTCTTCCTACATCAAGAATTGAGCTTACCATTTTATCCATACCATTGATTTCACTAATAAATAATCTAAGAGTCTCTTCATATTTTTCCGTATCTCTTTTTTTAAGCAAAACAACTTCACTTTTTAGTTTCATGACAGCAAGGGGAGTTTTAAGCTCATGTGCAGCTCCAATAAAAAGTTCCTTTTGATATTTTACATACATCTCAATTTTTTTTGTAAGATTATTGATTGAGTGAGCAAGTGGATGAAATTCAACAGGAAGTGTTGAGGGTTCAATTCTTGTTAGTGAATTTTCATTCATATTTGACAATCTTCTTGTGATATTTAAGATAGGTGCAAGGAGATTTTTTGAAACAGCCATTGCATAGATAACAACCATTGCAAGACCACCAAGTGATAAAATAAATACATTGCTAAATATTTTTCGAAGCATCTCATCAGTACTATCAATATTTTTTGTAATTTTAATAAAAGTCGATTCTGATAATTCAAACGGATAAAGAAGTTCAATAAAATGTGTTCCGTTGCGATAGTACTCTTTAAAAGCTGTCTCTTTTAAACCTTGAACTTTCACTAAATCAATAGTTAGCTTATCTTCTACTATAAGCTTAAGATTGTCATGATTAACAACATTATTGATACTTGCTTGTTGTATAATGGTTGCTTTTTTAACTAGATTGTCAGTTATCTCTTCATATAAAGTAGCTTTTGTAAAGCCATAAAACATAAAAGAGATAATAAGTATAAATAATGAAGTAGCAATGATAAGTTTTTTTGAAAATTGTTCGTAAATACTTTTGCTATTCTTCATTATTTAAGATTCCATAAAGTGAGAACTAGTCCTCTATTAACTCATTATCTTTTGGTGGATAACAAAATCTATATCCTCTTCTTCTAATTGTTTCAATTGTTGAAATATTAAGAGGCTTATCCATTTTTTGTCTAATTTGATTGATTGCAACTTCAATAACATTTGGAGTTACAAGCTCTGGTTCCTCCCAGATTGCATCAAGAAGTTGCTCTTTTGAAACAATTTGATCTCTATGTCTAGCTAAGTGTGTTAGAACCTCAAATGGTTTCCCTTTTAACTCTATCTCAACACCATCGTAAGTGATTTTTTCTTCATCTGGATTGATTGCTAATAGATCAATTTTAATTGTGCTTGTTCCACCAAATCTTAATCTACATTCTATTCTTGCTAATAAAACATCAAAATCAAATGGTTTTTTAATGTAATCATCAGCACCTGTTTTAAGTGCTTTGATTTCACTTTCTTTATCATCTCTTGCACTTACTATAACAACAGATGTTCTTGCACTTCTATTTTTTACAATTTTTGTTAATTCAATTCCATCACCATCTGGTAACATCCAGTCTGTTAAAACTAAATCGTAATTTCTAATGTCAATAAAGTATTCCGCATCCTTGAAATTTTCTGCAACATCTACTTGATATCCAAAATCTTGTAAACCCTCTTGAAGAGTTCTGTTTAGTGTGCTTTCGTCTTCCACTATTAGTATTCTCATAATTGTGTTCCTTTGTATAAATTTATTTTTGAAATTTTAAAAATGGAAGTGTATCATAAAAAAAAGAAAATTTAAAGAGTTTTTAAGTTAATTATTCAAATTTGATTTTCTGTAAGCTATTTTAGGGTAAAATCGCGAAATTTTTATATTATAAGGAAAAAATATGTTGGGTCGAAAAATTGTTTTGAGTTCCCTTGTTGTCTTACAGCTTTGCACCGTAAACTTGTTTGCGAGTGATAAAGTTTTGGCAACAGTTGGTAATGAAACTATTACACAAGAAGATGTGAATGTTTTACTAAAAGGTCAAAATATTACATATGATAAATTAAAAGATAGTGATAAAAAAAATGTTCTCAATCAATTAATAGATAGAAAAATTCTTGGTATTACTGCTTCAAGGACAGATATCGTCAATAGTAAAATTTACAAAGAAACATTGGAAAAAGTAAAACAAGATTTAGCACTTCAGTTGTGGATGTCAAATATGGCTAAAGATGTGGTGATAGCTGAAGGAAATATGAAAAATTATTTCAATGCTAATAAGGAAAAATTTAAAAAACCATTAGAGCTTAAGGCGAGCCATATTTTAGTTAAAACACAAAAAGAGGCAAAAGATATTATTGCGAGTTTAAATAAGGCAAAAAATCTTAAAGGGGAGTTTACAAAACTTGCCAAAGCAAAATCAACAGATGGAGCAGCAGCTAATGGTGGTGATCTTGGATGGTTTACATTAGATAAAATGATTCCAGAGTTTAGTATGGCAGCATCCGCACTTAAAATTGGTACTATTACAACTGAACCAGTTGCAACAAAGTATGGGTACCATGTAATCTATCTTGATAGCAAAAAAGAACCATCATTGCTTTCTTATAATGAAGTAAAAAATGATATTAAGCAATTTTTATCAAGTGAAGAATTTAAAAAGAGAGTTGAGCATATCATAAAAACTGAAAAAGCAAAAATTAAAGTTGTAATTAAAAAATAATAAACTTGTAAAAAAGGGGAAATAAAATGGGTGTTTTAAATATTGTCAATGCGGGTGTTTTAACAGGAAGTGAAGCTAAAAAAGTTTTTGATTATGCAAAAGAGAATAATTTTGCAATTCCTGCAATAAATGTTGTAAATACAGAATCGGTAAATGGAGTTTTAGAAGCTGCTGCAAAAGTAAATTCTCCAGTAATATTACAATTCTCAAATGGTGGGGCTCAATTTTTTGCTGGAAAAGGTTGTAAGGCACCAAATGCTGCCATTTTAGGTGGAGTGAGTGGAGCTAAACATATCCATATGATGGCTAAAGCTTATGGAGTGCCTGTAATATTACACACAGATCATGCAGCTAAAAAACTACTTCCATGGATTGATGGACTTATTGAGGCTGGAGAAGTTCACTTTAAAGAGACTGGAAGACCACTTTTCACCTCACATATGTTAGATTTAAGCGAAGAGAGTATGGAAGAAAATCTTGATATTTGTTGTGAATATTTTACGAGAATGACAAAGCTTGATATGATGATTGAGATTGAACTTGGAATTACAGGTGGAGAGGAAGATGGTGTTGACAATAGTGATGTTGATAATGCTTTACTTTACACTCAACCTAGTGATGTTTTGTATGCTTATGAGAGATTAAGTGCGATTAGTCCTAATTTTACAATTGCAGCATCGTTTGGAAATGTTCATGGAGTGTATAAACCAGGAAATGTTGTTTTAAAACCAATTATTTTAGATAATTCACAAAAATACATAGAAGAGCAACTCAGAACACAAGGAAAACCTGTGAATTTTGTTTTTCATGGTGGAAGTGGAAGTACGGAAGCTGAAATAAAAGAGTCAATAACTTATGGTGTTATCAAAATGAACATCGATACGGATACACAATGGGCTTTTTGGGATGGAATTAGAAAATTTGAAAAGGCAAATAGGGATTATTTGCAAGGTCAAATTGGAAATCCAAATGGTGAAGATAAGCCAAATAAAAAGTATTACGACCCAAGGGTTTGGCTTAGAGAAGGACAAAATAGCTTAATTGCTAGACTTGAAGTTGCATTTAGTGACTTAAACTGTCTTAATAAATTATAATATCTCTAAAGGTTTAGATTTTTAAATCTAAACCTTTTTAAAATCTAATCTTTTTTTAAAATTACCGTTGTTGAATTATCTTTAGTAAGATATTTTTTAGCAACATTTACAATCTCATTGATAGTTATTTTTTCTAAATTTTCTTCATAATTCATAAGTGGAGTAATATCTCCTCTAATAAGATAACTTCCATACAAACTAGCTACACTGCTAGAGCTTTCCAGCGAAAAGATAAAGTCAGATTTTGTATTGATTTTTACTTTTTCTATCTCACTCTTTTTAACATCACCTTTTTTAATTTTATCTATCTCTTCCCAGATAATTTTTTCCACTTCAGTTGCTTCAACATTTGGATTGCAAACAGCTAAAAAAAGATAGACTCCTGGATCTTTTTGCTCCATATTGTATGCATAGATTGTATTAACTAATCTTTTCTTATCTATTAAAATTTCATTGAGTCGGCTACTTTTCCCACTACTTAAGAGTTCGCTAAGGGTTGATAGTGCGAGTTGGTCTTTGTGCAAATAATTTGGTATGTGAAAAGTTATCGCTAACATCTGATTTTGAGAATCTTTTTTTATAATAACCCTTTTTTCTCCATCTTGAAGAGGTTCTACGGTATGGAGTTTATTCTCATTTTTTGGATATTTATTTTGGATATTGCCAAAATATTTTTTAGCTTCATTAAAAACTTCCTCTTTTGTTATATCTCCTGCAACAATTACTATAGCATTGTTTGGAGCATAAAATCTATCGTGAAAATCTTTTATATCTTCGATTTTCCAGTTTAAAATATCTTCCATAAAACCAATTGGTGTCCAATGGTATGGATGGTAAATATATGTGTTATTGAAAAGTTTGAAATAAAGATAACCCATAGGTGAGTTGTCCGTTCTCCATCTTCGCTCTTCTGCTACAACATCTCGCTCAGGTTGAAACTCCTCATCTTTTAAAGTAAGGTTTTCCATCAATTCACTATAAAGCTCCAATGATTTGCTTAAGTTTTTTGAGCTTGATTTGATGTAGTAATGTGTATAGTCAAAGCCAGTAGAAGCATTATTCACACCTCCGAATCCTTTGACAATTTTATCAAATTCACCAGCAGGTAAATTTTTTGTTGATTTAAAATTGAGATGTTCAAGCATATGGGCTATTCCACTTTTTCCCATCACTTCATCTCTACTACCTACATTGTAAAAGATATCTGTTGTAATGACATCCGTTCCATTGTCCATTGGTATTGCTACAACTTTTAAGCCGTTTTCTAAAGTTGTTTCGTAGTATTTTGGTAAGCTATTTGCCATTAAAATTCCTTCTAGTAATAAAAAATAAAAAATAAAAATTTTCATCATATTTTGCACTATTTATAGTCAGCCCCAATAGCTTCACTAATATGGGTGTATCCATCTGCTTTTAGAAGCTCCACAAGACCATCATTGATATGTTTACACATTTGTGGTCCTTGAAAAATAAATGCACTATAGATTTGTAAAAGAGTTGCTCCAGCTTTTATTCTTCTATAGGCATCAGGTGCATCACTGATTCCGCCAACACTTATCAAGGTTGTTTTGCCATAGAGTTCTCTTCCTAGTTCTTTGAAAAGTTCATATGATTTTGCACTTAGAACTCTTCCGCTTAATCCTCCAAAATTTTGAGCATTTGGAAGAAGTGTATAGTCTTGAGTTGTATTTGTTGCTACAATCCCATCTGCACCATATTGTATCGCTGTTTGACAAAGTGTGATTGCAGTTTGGCTTGCCATATCTGGTGCAATTTTAAGTAAAATAGGGGTGTTTGTAATCTCTTTTGCTTTTCCAAAAACAGCTTTAATAAACTCCTCATTTTGCAAATCTCTTAAATTTGGAGTATTTGGACTTGAGATATTTACCACCATATAATCACTAATATCTTTAAAAGAATGGATGAGGGTTTCATAATCTTTAATTGCATTTTTTTCAGATGTAGTTTTATTTTTTCCAATACTTGCACCAATAGGGAGTGAAAATGGATAGACTTTTTTTAAGTTTTTTTCTACTTCATAACTTCCTTTATTATTAAATCCCATTGCATTTTGAATTGTTTCGTAATCTGGATATCTAAAAAGTCTTGGTTTTGGATTTCCACTTTGAGGAAATGGGGTCATTGTTCCAATCTCAGTGTATCCAAATCCCATCGCAGGCATTGCTTTTACCATCGTTGCATTTTTATCAAATCCAGCTCCAAGACCAATAGGATTTGCAAATGTTTTACCAAATACCTCTTGTCTTAGCATCTCATGATTAACAAAATTTTTATCCACCATCATATTATTGATAGTTCTACAATATGGTAATGCACGTAGTCCATATTCTGCTATAGTGTGAGCCGTTTCTGGTTCAAAATTAAACATCGCTCTTTTAATTATTTCATAATCTATCATTTTATTTCCCTCTCTTATATTTTAAATATTTGCTAAATTGTGTAGTCTTTGATATTCTTTGCACTCAAGCAATAAAGCTTCCTCTTTCCCTTCACATACAATTTTTCCATTTTGAAATACTGCTATTTTTGTTGCATTTTTGATTGTGCTTAATCTATGAGCTATAATAAATGTAATTTTATCTTTACTTATTTCATGTAACACTTCAGTTATGAGTGATTCACTTTCATTATCAAGTGCAGAAGTTGCTTCATCAAAAATTAAAATTTGTGGATTTTTGTAAATTGCCCTTGCAATTGCTATTCGCTGTCTTTGTCCTCCACTTAAATTTGTCCCAAACTCATCCAAAATTGTATCTAATCCATTTGGAAGATTTTGTATAAAATCATAAGCATGAGCATCTTTTATCGCTTGTAATAATCTCTCTTCATCATAATCTTGCCCATAGCAGATATTTTCTCGTACTGTATCATTAAAAATATACACTCTTTGAGTGACGATTGAGATAGATTTTCGTAAACTTTGTAAATCGATGTTTTTTATATTTTCATTATCTATTAAAATAGCACCATCAGTTGTGTCATAAAATCTGATAAGGGTATTGATAAGTGAACTTTTTCCACCACCACTATCACCAACAAGTGCAATAGTTTCCCCTTTTTTACCTTTTAAATTAATACCATTTAGTGCAATTTTATCTCCAAAATGGAGTTGTATATTTTGAAATTCTATCGTTTCTATTGAAGTTGAAAGTTCTTTTTCTCCAGATTTAATATCAGGAAATTTAGAAAAAAGGTCATTGATTCGTTCATTTGCTGCTATTGCATCTTGAAGTTTATTGTAAAGTGAAGAGAGACTTTTAACTGGTGTGTAGAGCATAAAAAGAGCAGTCATAAAACTAAAAAATGTTCCAACTGTCATCTCACCATTAATAACTTGATGTCCACCTACTGTGATTACAATTGCAACAGCAATTGCTCCTAAAATCTCCATGATTGGAGAAACCAATTCATTTGTTTTTACCGCTTTAATATTAATATTAAACGATTCAAGATTATGTTGTTTAAATTTGTCGGTTTCAAAATCTTCCGTTCCATTTGCTTTAATAATCTCAATATTATTGAAAGTTTCACTCAAATTTGAGGTGATATCGCTATTTTTTTCTTGAGAAAGAAATGAAAGTTTTTTCATTTTTTTAGCAAGTTTAGAGAGTGGATAGACAACAAGCGGAAGTACTACAAGCCCATAAAAAGCAAGTTCTGGACTTTGATAAATAACAACAAAGATTAAAGAAACGATAGTTAATGACTCTTGAATAATTTTTGCAATCTGATTGGATACTGCACCTTGAATACGATTGATATCATTTGTAATTCTACTTATGAGCTCTCCACCATGTCTTGCATTAAAAAAAGCAAGATCAAGTCTTAATATATGAGAAAGGAGATTGTCTCTTATGATTCTTATTATATCTCCTCCAATATAAGAGATGTAATAGGCTTGGATATATCGTCCAAAACCTTTTGCAGCATATAGGGCGATAACTAAAAATGGAATAATACTTAGCATAAATTCATTTTTATTAATAAAAATTTCATCCAGTAGTGGTTTTATAACATAAGCAGTTCCACTTGTTCCAATTGCAACTAAAATAATCCCAATAATAGTGTAAAAAAATTGTTTTTTATAGTTTTTATAATATGGAGCATATTGTTTAATAAATTCAATCATTATTTTTTTCCTCGTAAAATTTCATTGTAAAAAAATCTAAAACCAAACTCTTTAATTGTTAAGAAAAAAAGAACAAAGCCTGTCATCGTGGAACTAAAAGCAAGTCCTGCTGCACCAAAAGGAGCTATAAGAATCAAAGAAAAGATTATATTAAACAATAAAGATTTAGCTGATATTTTAGCAGTTATAATTTGTTTTTGTTCTGAATATAGCCAAAGGGAAAAGATTTTCGCCAATCCAAAAGGAAGAAGCCCTAGAAGATACATTGCTAAAATAAGAGCAGTTTCTTTTGTATCGTGACTATCAAAGGCACCTCTTTCAAATAAAAGCCAAATAATCTCTTGATTAAATACAATTCCTATTGTAGCTGAGATTGATAATAAGCCTAATAAAAACCAAAATGATTTTCGTAATAATCCAAGTGCTTGTGCTTGCTGATTGTTTTTTATAGCTTTTGCAATAGCAGGAAATAGGGCGATAGAAGTAGCGATTGCAAAAAGTGCCAATGGAAGTTGAAAAATTCGGTTAGCATAATACAAATAACTAATACTTCCTGTAACCAAAAAAGAGGCTAGTGCTGTATCTATAAATGCAGCAATATGTGCTGTTGAAGAACCCAATATCGCTGGAAAAAATGTTTTATAAAAACCCTCAGTTAGTTTAGACTTCGTTTTAATTACACTTTGATTAAATGAAAAAAATTTGTTTAATTTTCTATTTCGGATTGAAATAATATGGGTGAGTAGTTGTAAAATTCCACCAAATAACACCCCAAAACTAAGATAATAAACAATTTCACTCTCATGAAGCCCCTTTGCTAAAAGTAAAGAGATAATCATCGCGATATTCAAAAGTGCGGTAGAATATGCTGTTGTAGCAAAATGGTTTTTGTATTGCAAAATAGCACCCAAAAAAGTAACACTAAAAATTAAAGGAAGATAATAAAAATTAATAGCGACCAAAGGAGCAGCTAAATCAAGGGTAGTTTCATCAAAACCAATAGCAATAATAGCTGTAATACCTTTTGCAAAAAGGGTAACCAAAAGGGATAAAATCATTAAAAGAAAAATCAGTTGTGTAAAAATAATTGTAGAAAATCTAACTTTAAATTTACTTCTTGAAAATGCTGGGATAAAAGCTTGCGTAAAAGCACCTTCAGCAAATACGGTTCTAAAAAGATTTGGAATTTTAAAAGCTATAAAAAATATATCACTATAGATATTCGCCCCTAAAATATTCGCTGTCATCATATCTCTTAAGAATCCTAAGATTCTCGAGACTAAAATTCCTGCACTATTTGTAAATATATGTTTTATCATTTAATAGTGTGTTTTATTGTATATCCTCTCATAAACGGTGGTACATCATAGTAATTTGGATCATTTGATAAATCATGTTTGATTTGAATAGTTGGTTTATCTCCACTATCTTCTACATTTTCACCCTCATCATCAGGGTGAGTTTCAAATCCAGTTGCAACGATTGTGATTTTTACTTCATCTTTTGCTAAAGAATCATCTGTAGTTGTACCAAAAATGATATCAGCATTCGTATCAATTGTATCATTAATATTTTCCATGATCTCAGTTACAGAAAAAAGTGATAAATTTTTATTGAAAGTCCAGTGAATCATAATCCCTTTTGCACTTTCAAGAGATACTTCATCTAAAAGAGGTGATTTTATTGCATTTTCAATAGCATCTCTTGCTGCATTTTCCCCTTTTCCTTTTCCAATCCCCATTAAAGCCATACCACGATGTTGCATAATTGTTTTTACATCAGCAAAGTCAACATTGATATCACTACTTCCTGGTTTTAAGATAACCTCACTCATTCCATTTACTGCTTGATACAATATATTATCAACCATTCTAAAGGCATCTTTCATACCAACATCAGCATCACTAATCTCTTTAAGCCTATCATTTTTAATAACAATAATAGAATCACTATATTTTTTAAGCTCTTCAAGTCCGATATTTGCTAATGCAGTCCTTCTTTTTCCTTCCCATTTAAAAGGTTTTGTAACAACTGAAACAGTGAGTGCTTTAATCTCTTTTGCTGCTTTTGCTACTATTGCAGCCGCTCCAGTTCCAGTTCCTCCACCAAGTCCAGCGGCGATAAACACAATATCAGAACCAGCAAGAGCTTCTTTGATTTGTTCATAACTTTCAAGTGCAGAATCTTTTCCAACCTCAGGTTTCATCCCTGCACCAAGACCTCTAGTAAGTTCAGCACCAAGTTGAATTTTTACAGGTGCATCAGAAACTTTTAAAGCTTGTAAGTCTGTATTAGAAACTATAAGGTCAATTTTATGAATCCCTTCATTAATCATATGGTTAACCATATTACATCCACCACCACCAACACCAATTACTGCTATTTTGGCAAAGTTATCAGGCAATACTGTTGATGGTTTTCCTTCGATTATTATTGGTTGAAATAAACTTTCGTTGCTCATAATTATATCCATTCTGAAATTTTTTTCATTATTTTTGAAAGAGGTGATGGTGTTTCCCCTTCTGGTTTTGGTGGCACAACTGGTGCAACATAACTATTTTGAGCTCTGTTGTTCGCTGGTGCTTCATTTACCCTTGTATCTCTTATCATAGTTTCTTCAGGAAGAGGTATTCTTTTTTTAGTTGCTTTCTCTCTTAAGTTTTTATTTGAATCAAGCTCAAGCGATGGATCTGTATCAAGCGCATAAATAATCAGTCCAGCGATTGCACTCAAAGTTGAATCGTTAAAATTAACATAACCATTTTGAATATTTTTTGGATTTTTAATTTGGATATGAATCCCTTGATAAACCTCTCTTGCTAGCAACTCAATACCAGGTATTTTTGACATTCCACCTGTTAGAATAATTGTATTTACACTATTATACAAACCACTATTAAGGAGTTTTTGTTGTACCAAGACAAGAATCTCCTCCGTTCTTGCATGTGTAATTTTTTGGATATAATCAAGAGAAACCTCTTCGTTAATAGATTCATTTCCCAAAAGAGGTATTTTGATTTTTTCAGATGGATGCTCATCTACATCTGCGATTGGAAGAAGAGAAGCATATCTTTTTTTAATATCATCAGCACTGTTTAGTGGTGTTTTTAATATCATCGAGATATCATTTGTCAAATGATCCCCGCCAATTGGAACTACATCATTAAATGTCATAGCTTTATTTTGAAAGACTGCAAATTCAGAAGTGCTTCCACCAAGGTCAATCACCATGCTTCCTAGTTTTTTATTGTCATTATCAAGTGTTGCAATAGAGCTTGCATAAGGGGTTAAAACATAGTTTATATCTTCTAGATTTGCTTTTTTCAGTGCATTTCTTACATTGACTAAAGCAGTTTTTTTAGCCATTATGATATTGGCATACACTTCTAGTCTTGATCCATTAATATTAAGTGGATTCTCTATTGAATTATTATCATCAACTGTAAAATAGAGTGGTATTACATGAATCGCTTCATAATCAGGTGAAATTTGTACCTCATAGAGAGCTCTTGTAAGTACAAGCTTAATATCATTTGAAGTGATGTGACCACTTGGTATATTTGTAGCACCTTTGCTTCTAACACTTCTAGTATTGATACCAGAAATGGTTACATAAGTTTCATCTATCTCTACATCACAACTGCTTCTTGAAAGTAATACGGCATCTTTTATTGCAGATGATGCAAGTTCAATATCTACTATATTACCTTTATTAATTCCAGCACTTTGTACCTTACCCATACCCAAAATATTTATCTTATCATTTAAATCATTTCGAGCAACAATAGAAACTATTTTCGTAGTTCCAATATCTAAAGCTAAAATTGTTTTATCTATTTTATTCACTTTTCTTTCACTTCCATATTTGATTTTACTGTGTATTGTGTTTTTAATTTATCTAAGAGTGACATTATAGTCTCTTCATTTTTAATTTTTTCAATATTTTGTTGCAAAGCTTGTAATTTTTGCACATCCGAATTTCCTATTCTTGAACTTTCAATTTTATATACAACAACTTTATTATCAAATGATGTTGCATTGACAATTGTTGTTGAAGTTGTAATATCTTGGACAAGTTTTTCTACCTCTTCTTGCATTAAAGAAGGGATTGTTGGCATTTTTTCTTTATTGATAAATCCAATATTTGTTCCATGAAAGTTTTTTAGTAATTCATTTTTCTTTTGCTCAAGTTTTTGTTTAACAATGTTTTGTAGTAAATCATTTTTTACAAAAGTAGATGCTTGCTCAAAAGACAATGGAGTTGGTGCGATTTTATCCAACATTTTAACTATAATATATTCATTTCCAATTTGAATTGGTTTTAAAAGTTCCCCTTTTTTAAGTGCAATAATATTTCCCAAACTTCCTCCAAATTGTGTTGTTTTATCATCTATAAACTCTTCACTTGAAAAATTTTCTTTGTTGTTTTTAAGTGCTAAATATTTTTTAAGTGCATTATTTTTAGCTTGTTTTTCATCACCTTCAATTTTTAGCTTTTCTACATTAATTTTGTATTTTTCGGTCGTTTTGTAGTTATTTTTATTTTTTTTCCAAAACTCTTGTAACTCTTTGTCACTAAAACTTTTATCTACACTATTACTGTCGATAATATTAATAGAAACCTCATCTTCACTAAAATATATATCCCCAAGAGTTTTCATCTCTTTAATATAAATATTAGAATTAAAAATAGAAATCGTTTTATAAAAAATAATATCATTCTTCATCCCATTTTCAAAATCTGTTGGATTTGTTCTGTTTTGTTGAAGTACTTTGATATAAGTATCTTTATCAAATTTTCCCTCTTTTAAAAAAGCTTCATATTTTACAAGCTCACTAGCTACTTCAGTGTCTGTTGCGACAATACCATATTTTTTTGCTAGATTTAATATAAGAAATTTTTGAACTAAGTTGTTATATGCTTGTTGTTCCAAGTTAAACTTATCAGCCATCTCTTGATTGAAATTACCGCCAAACATCTGTTGGTATTGACTATACATGGTATTGTATTCTTTTTGCAATTCTTTCATATCTATCTCTAAATCACCAACAGTAGCAACTGTTCCACCATTTTTACCATAGCTATAACTTCCCCATCCAACAAAGCCAGCACCAACAAATGCTATTGTACTTATCCAGATGGTTATTACTAACCATTTTTTATGTTTCTGCATCCAACTTATCATATTTTACAACCTTATACTCTTTTGTATTTCTATTGATGAACCAATAAAAATAGAGGGGATTTTACCCAAAGTTTTATCAAAAGCTATTTAAGGGAAAAAATATACCATTTTAAATTTTAAATAATACTAGATTTTTACAATCTTTACACTATTACTATTTTTTGATATAAGTTTTATAATCTTGTTCAGTATTAATAAGAATTTGTGGTTTTGATTTGTAGTTACTTAAAATACCATTTTCTAAAACAAAATAGATACCATCTTTTGGTTTTTCTATATCTTTTTTAAAATAAAGCTTTATCTTTTGTTTTCCAATTTTAGTGTTATAATGAAGATAATTATTGCGGTAGGTGCCTCTTAAATTTGTTATCACTTCATTTTGATATTTGGGATTATATAAATCTATAATAGTTCCATTGAGATAGTAATTTTTAATATTTGAAACTTTTGTCTTTTTTGTAATAATTGTCAATTTTTTTATCTCTTTGGCTCCAAAATACTCATCAATTTCATTAACCCAAATATCATAAAAAAATCCCATCTCTAATTGATTCTCTTCATTGTAGTATTGTATAGATCGATCATTGTTTGTCCCTTTTAGAACACCTAGTTTGCCAGCTTTGTAAGTTACTAAAACATTTGAAAGTAAAAAAGGTTCATTTAAGGTTGAAATGGTGTACAAATCTTTGATAGAGATAATCTTTTTAGGAGATTGATTTTTTTGTAACTTATCTTGCGGATATGTTTTTATATTTTCAGTTGTAAATTTTGCAATAATAGGGAGGTGATCAGAAAAGCCCTTTTTATTTTCCTCATCCCATCTATTGATTTTTCCTTTGGAATTTACTAGATAGGATGGTTTAAAAACTTTAAAACTATTGGGAAAATACGATATTCCTTTATTGTCAAAAAGATTTTTAGAAAGAAGTATGTTATCGGGTGTTCCATTTTCTCCACGAAATTTGACACTAAACCTTTCATCTTCCAAAAGCTCTAACCATGGATTAAAGTGAACTATTTGAGGGTGTTTTACAATAGTTTCTTTTGTGACAAAATTACCATCAATGATCGTATTTAAGACTTGATTTATCCCTGTAATACCAGAGGTATCGTTGAGTGTTTTGTCATATTTAAAAGTGATAAATTCATCATAATTTGAATTTAAATCACCAGCAATAACATAATCATCATTTGCACCTTTTTGTTTAAGATGGTTTAATAAAGCAAGTGCATAAGTAATCCTTTTGCTCTCGCTTGCCCTTTTTGATCGCCAATGATTTGCATAAACAGTAAGTGTTTTATTATCTATTTTGATAATTGCTTTTAAGATGTTTCTTTCTCGCTCGGCTTTTGGGTCAACATCAATTATCTCTTTAGCAACTATTGGGTATTTGCTTATAATCGCTAAACCTATAGCTGATGCAGTTTTTTTATCAAAAATAAAATATCTATAATTTAGTTTTTGCATTAATAAAAGAAGTGTATTTTTATTTTCAATCTCTTCTAAAACAAGAATATCTGCATTTAAATCTTGAATTACTTTTACAGTATTATTTAATTTTCTTGTAAATGCTTTTTTATTCCAATTTAAATAACTTGGAATATACTCTTCATATTCTGTGCCATCTTTTTCTAGGTCAAAAAGGTTTTCTGGATTGTAAGAAGCAACTGTGAATTCAAGCGAAAATAGCTTAGCCCAACACAAAAAAAGGAGGGCAAAAACTTTAATCATCTTTTTAGTAAAAATTAGTCATTTTTACAATGCTTATCAGGTGAAGTAAAGTAAGCGAGCCATCTTAAAAAAAATAAAAACACCAAAACACCACTAAAAATTAAAACATGAAAATTAGTGCTACTTGAAAAAAGAGCATCAATACTATTAATGTTTTCATTATTAATTTTAACAACATTTACGATGAACTCTCGAAGTGCTAAGATAATAAAAGCATCTATTAAAAATCGTATCTTTATTCTTTGTTCCCTAATAAATCCAAGAACAGCCCGTACAATTTCTAGTAAGATAATAAAATAGAGTAAAGAAACTATAATATCAACGATACTTCCCATTGTTATAGCATAGATAAATAACACTGTTGCTACAATTATTTCCAAATAAAATTTTATATTAAAAAAATCTACAAATTTTTGAGTAATTCTTTGAAATGTCATCTATTGATTCCTTACAATTAAACTTTGAGGAAGATTGAAAAATTGTATCAACTCTTCCTCTTTTTCCCTTTGCTCACCATTATCAATCTCATGGTCATACCCTAAAATATGTAGTGCTCCATGAATAAAAAGAAGAGCGAACTCATCTTCAATCGTATGGTTATAAAGTTCTGCATACTCCTTTAAATATCCCAATGAGATTACAATTGAACCAATTGGCGCATTTGGCATAAGAGCATAGGGGAAACTTAAAACATCTGTTGGCTTATCTATTCCTCTTGTTGTGAGATTTATCTCATGCATTTCATCATTTGTCGTTAAAATAAGCTCAATTTCACCAATTTTTAAATGCTCCGTAACTCTCCTTATAAGAGATAAGTCTATTTCATAACTGGTATTATTTTCAAAAACTATATTGAACAACTATTGATTCCTAATTTGTGCATTACTGCTTCACAGAAGTCACCAGCTTCCCTGTGACAACCATCAGCTTCAAATTCAACTGAAAAATTTCCAGCATGTGGGTCAATATTTCTTCGTATCACACTTGGGAAAAGTCCCATCTCTTTTTCAACTTCTGTTATTGCATTTGAAATTTTTTCACGACTTTCATCATTATTAAATTCTATGCTCATTCGCATATATCCCTCTTCCATTTTTACATCAGCACACATATCTCGTCTCATTTTTGGCTCCTAATTATTAATTTGTTTTTGCTACATCTTCTCTGGTTTGTCTATCGTTTTCATAGTTGACAATATGTTTAGAAAACACCTCTAACCAATTCCAGTAAGACTGAATATCATCATGATTTACCTTATCTTCAATCTCTTGCAATACAATTTGCCAACATCCAAGCCATTCTGTTCTTGCTTTATCTGGAATTGAAAATGGTTTATGTGTTTTTACTTGATCAAATTCGCCGCCAAATTTTGAGATATATCTATCATCTCCACCACACATCATCATAAAATATGCACCATTTCTTTTTTTTATAAGCTCCAACTCCTCTTCATCATCAGGAAAATAGTGAGCAATATCACTTTGTAAAACTTCAGTATAAAAACGATGAATCATCTCCATAAAACCAGCTGGTTTGAGTGTCTCTAAAAAACCTTTATTTGGAAGTGTAATCTCTGGCCTCTCCCCCATAACAGCACTTGTAATTTTATAATCTACCATAAAAATCCCCTTTAAAATAATTCTATCATTTTTGAAACTTCATCAACTTCGAAACATTTTATACCAACTATCCCCTTAGGTTTTGTTGATATTATTGCTTTTTTTATCCCACATGATATTGCTTCTCGTAACCGTGTTTCCATACTAAACACATCTTTTATTTCCCCTGTTAAACTGACCTCTCCAATCAAAACACTTTCTCTTGAAATAGGGCGATTTCTAAAACTACTTATGATGGCTGCAATTACAGCTAAATCACAAGAACTCTCTTTGATTTTGATACCACCGCTGATATTGATAAAAACATCATAGTTATTTAGTGGAAGGTCTAGTTTTTTTTCTAAGAGTGCAAGGAGCATATTAAGTCTGTTTGTATCAAAACCTGTTGCACTTCTTTTTGGATTGGGATTGGTACTATGACTTACAAGTGCTTGCACTTCAAGGATTAAAGCTCGGCTTCCCTCTGCTGTAACCGTCAAACAACTACCACTTTGCTCTTTTGATTTACTAAAAAAACGATTTGAGATGTTTTTCGCACTCTCTAGTCCATTTGTTGTCATCTCAAAAATACCAATCTCACTTGTGCTTCCAAAACGATTTTTAAATCCACGAAGCATTCGTATCTCTTTTGATTGTTCCCCTTCAAAGTAAAGCACAGTATCAACCATATGTTCCAAAACTCTAGGACCTGCAATTGAGCCATCTTTTGTGATGTGTCCGATGATAAACATAGCAATTTTTGATTCTTTTGCTTTTCTCATAAGTTCAAATGTTATCTCTCTTACTTGAGTGACACTTCCTGGTGCCGAACTTAGTTTATCTGAATAGATTGTTTGAATAGAGTCAATAATTACAGCTTCATACCCTTCTCTTAACATCTCATTCATAATAGCCTCAAGGGAGATCTCTGGGAGTAAAAATAAGTTTTGCTCATTTGCATCAAGTCTTGTAGCTCGTAGTTTGATTTGTCCAGCAGATTCTTCCCCTGAAACATAGAGGACTTTTTTCCCACTTTTAGCTAAATTTCCACCAATCTTCAAAAGTAGTGTGGATTTTCCAACACCTGGACTCCCCCCTATCAAAGTAAGACTTCCAGGTACTATCCCGCCACCAAGTACTAGATCAAACTCTGGATTATTTGATGAAAATCGTATAACATCATCCTCTTTTATATCAGTGATTGGCATCGCTTTTTGTTTGTCGCTGTTGATTTGTTTTGAGAGATATTTTAAACTTTCCTGTTCTGCTTGATTAAGCTCAATAAAACTATCCCAGCCACCACAACTGGGACATTTTCCAAGCCATTTTACACTTTGTTCACCACAGTGTTGACATTCAAAAAGGGATTGTTTTTTCTTTGCCATGATTATTTTTCTACATGAAGCGGGGTAGGGCAATGTGCTCCCAAATTGATGTCACTATCATCGTACGGATCAAGGTGAATATTGATTATCCACTCTTTTGTTGTATCAAGTTTCATAATTTTTTCTTCAATTCTATCGCTGATTCTATGAGCTTCAAGAAGTGAAATCACACAATCAAAAACAAGATGAACATCTGCAAAATTTATATTTCCAGCTGTTCTTGTTTTTAAAAAATGATAATCATTTATCTCTGTTTCTTTTGCTTTTTCTAAGATAGAATGAATCTCTTCAATAATCTCTTCTTCCAATGAACGATCAAGAAGAACCAATACCCCATCTTTAATAAGCTCATAAGCACTATAGATAATATAAATAGATATCCCACCACCAACAATAATATCAATAAGTTCATTAGAGGTAAAGTAAACACCAAGCAAAGAGATAAGTACAGCTATATTGGTAAATACATCTGTTTTATAGTGTAACGCATCTGCTTTGATAACCATATTGTTTGTTTTTTTTGCAACATTATTAAGATAGATTACAAGTGAAGTTGTTATAACAAGGGAGATAACCATTACCATAATTGAAATATCAGCATATTTTGAGGTTTCACCTGTGATATATTTATCTATCGCTTGATAGAGTAAAAATAGTCCAGAGATTGTGATAATTGTCCCCTCAATAACACTTGCAAGTGCCTCTATTTTTCCACGACCATAGTTAAAATATCTATCAGCTGGTTTTTCTGAATTTGAAATAGCAAAATAATTAAAAATAGAAACAAAAAGATCAAGAACACTATCAACTGCACTTGCTAAAACAGCGACTGAGCCACTCATTACACCAACAACAAGTTTGATTAGTGTAAGTACCCCAGCAACGGTACTTGAAACAATGGTTGCTTTTTTTTCGCTAGAGATGGAACGAGTAGTATTTAACATTTATATTTTTTTACAAATTTTTCTATTCTATTGATTCCATCAATGATGGTTACTTCGTCCGTTGCAAATGAAAATCTAAAGTATCCATCTTGTCCAAATCCAAGCCCAGGAACAACAGCTACTCCAACATCTTCAAGGAGCTCTTTACAAAATTTCATACTATCTGGTTCTACATCTTTGATATTTACATACAAATAAAAAGCTCCATTTGGTCTTACGACACTGAGTCCATCGATTGCATTAAACATATCGCAAGCTAAATTTCTTCTTTTTTCAAATTGCACTCTCATCGCTTCGATATCATCATTTGCTTTTCCCCTGAGAGCTGTAATTGCAGCATATTGAGTGATTGAATTGATATTTGAGGTGCTTTGCCCTTGAAGTTTTACCATCGCTTGAATAAGTGCTTTATTTGGCGAAGCAAGATAACCAAATCTCCATCCTGTCATAGCAACTGATTTACTTAAACCATTCACTGTAATAGTTCTTTGATACATATCTTCGCTAATACTTGCGGCTGCAGTAAATTCTAGATTATCATAAGTGAGTTTTTCATACATCTCATCACTTACAACTACAACTTTTGTATCTTTTAAAACTTCAGCAAGTGCTATAAGCTCATCTTTAGTATAAACACTTCCTGTTGGATTTGATGGTGATGTTAAGATAAGCATTTTTGTTTTTGGAGTGATTGCATTTTTGAGCTGAGTCGGTGTGATTTTAAATCCACTTGCATCGTCTGTTTCGATTGCAACAGGTACTCCACCACTATAAAGTGCAAGCTCAGGATATGTTACCCAGTAAGGAGCAGGGATAATCACTTCATCACCCTCATCAATTATTGCTTGAAAGATATTAAATAAACTGTGTTTAGCTCCAACACTTACAATAATATCACTAGGTTTATAATCAAGATTGTTTTCAACTTTAAGTTTGTAAGCAACCGCTTCTCTAATATCAAGAGAACCAGAAACATCTGTATATTTAGTGTACCCGTTATTAAGTGCTTCAATTGCACTTTGTTTAATAATTTCTGGTGTATCAAAGTCTGGTTCTCCAGCACTAAAACTTACTACATCTTTACCACTTTTTTTTAAATCTCTAGCTAATGTTGCTATTGCTATAGTTAAAGACTCCGAAAGTGTGTCTATTCTTTTTGATAAATCGATTGTCATTTGAGTCTGTTCCTTAATGTAAATTTTTTCTAAAATGAAGATTAGTTTATAATAAAATTAATCAAATTCTTATTAATTCTTCGTTAACATCAGTTCTTTTTTATCAATTTTGGTAAAAATGTAATATAAATGAAAGTGGGAAAAATTGAAAAAAACTATTTTTTTAATGATTATAACAACTCTTTTTTGTACGGGTTGTGGATATAAAACTGATCCTGTATATGTTGACACAACCAAAGAGGTTAAAAAATGATAATCTATGATTATGTCATAGTTGGTACAGGTGTAGCTGGTTTAAATGCTGCAAGACTTATACCTAATGATAAAAAAGTTTTAGTCGTATGTAAACAATCTCCTTGGGAGTGCAACACATTTTGGGCTCAAGGAGGAATTGTTCGAGCTAGAGATGAAGATGACATCCCCTTGCATATTCAAGATACAATGGAAGCTGGTGCATATATGAATGATATTAATGCAGTAACCTTACTAAGTAGAAAATCGATAGATGCTGTCGATGGACTGATTGCTAGTGGATTTGAATTTGACAAAAATAGTGCTGGTGAATTAGCTTTTACAAAAGAAGCAGCCCATTCAAGAAGCCGAATCTTGCATGCAGATGGAGATGCTACAGGAAGAGAGCTTCATATGTTTTTACTCCAAAATTGCCCACATGAAGTTATGACGGCATCTATTGTGATTGATTTACTTATTAAAGATGAGATTTGTTACGGTGTTCATGTATTACAAAATGATAAGGATAAAATTATTTATGCCCATAACACAATTATTGCAAGTGGTGGTGTTGGTTCAATCTATAGGTATCATACGAATTCAACAACAATAGCAGGGGATATACAAGGGATATGTATAGAAAA
>CAZHJR010000003.1:28596-44225 GCA_964533335.1 uncultured Helicobacter sp.
GAAATCTTATGTGGACACATGTAGGAATTGTTAGAGTAAGGCAAGATTTAATTGATGCTCTAGAAGAGGTTGAAGGATACTTAAAAGAGGATATTGGAAGACTTCTATATTTAAGGTTACTTACGGCAAAATCAATTATCAAAAGTGCAATAGAGAGAAAAGTGTCTATTGGAGCTCATTTTATTAAGGAGAGATAATGTTGAAAATATTGTTGCTATGTTTTGTATCCGTATTCGCATTTGCAAGTAGTGGAGAGGATGTTAAGTTTCCAGATTTAACGATGACTTGGGTTGGGATTTTATCCCTTATTATATTTGTAATTGGGTATTACTTTATAGCTACTGAAGACAAATATCATGTTGATAAATCGAAACCAGCTTTATTTATTGGTACATTTATGTTTATTTTAGCAGCTATTTATTATGCAATAAATGGGCTTGATTTAAATTTAGTACATTGGGAAGCAAATCATCTTATACTAGAGATAGCAGGAATCTTCTTCTTCTTATTTGTTGCAATGACCTATATTGAATCTTTAATTCATATGGGTGTTTTTGATAAATTAAAGTATGATTTGGTATCAAAAGGTTATACATATAGAAAATTATTTTGGGTAACTGGATTTTTGGCATTTTTTATCTCTCCCGTCGCAGATAACCTTACAACTGCACTTATCCTTGCAACTGTACTTATTACAATTGATAAAACGAAAAAAGAGTTTTTAGTTCCAGGTGCTATTAATGTTGTTGTTGCGGCAAATGCTGGTGGTGCTTGGTCTCCATTTGGTGATATCACTACCCTTATGGCTTGGACAGCTGGCAAAGGGACATTTTCAGACTTCTTATTTTTATTCCCAGCAGCATTTTTGGGATATTTGGTAACAGCATTTTTACTAAGTCGTTATGTTCCTGATACATTGCCAGATTTTGATATTACAACTGAGAAAAAACCTGAGGTTATGCATGGTGCAAATGTTGTTATTTGGCTTGGTGTAGTGACTATTGCTTGTGCAGTTATTGGGCATCAGGTCTTACATCTCCCAGCAATGTGGGGAATGTTGTTTGGTTTAGCACTTCTAAAACTCTATGCAATTAGGCTTAAAAAGAAATACAACAGTGAATTTAATGTATTTCATTCAATGGCAAAAATTGAAAATAATACTTTAATGTTTTTCTTTGGTATATTAGCAGCAGTTGGTGTTTTATATTTCCTTGGTTGGCTCTCTTTAGCAGCGGTTGTATATGATCCAAGCGTTCTTGGTCCAACATGGTCAAATATTGGTGTTGGATTCTTATCTGCACTTGTAGATAATGTCCCTGTAATGAGTGCGATATTAAAAGCAAATCCAGAGATGGGACTTGACCAATGGATGCTTGTAACTATGACAGCTGGGATTGGTGGAAGCTTAATCTCTTTTGGTTCAGCAGCAGGAGTTGGTGTTATGGGAAAACTTCATGGAATTTATACATTCTCAAGCCATATGAAGCTTGCATGGACTGTTTTTATTGGTTATGTAGTATCTGTTGCTATTTGGTATTTCCAATACGAGGTATTAGGCTTTTATCATATAGGATAGATTTGTAAAGTAAGGAGAGTTTTTCTCTTTACTTTTATTTTTGACTAGAGATTTTATAGTTTTTATGAGATTTCTATTTAAAAATAAATTGTAAGGAAATATATGAAGCATGTACCAATATTAGTTTTAGACTTTGGAAGTCAATATACACAACTTATCTCAAAAAGACTCCGAAATAGTGGATTTTATTCTGAAATCGTACCATATAATGAAAGCTTAGAAGACATTAAGGCTCGAACTCCAAAAGGGATAGTTTTAAGTGGTGGACCAGCATCTGTGTATGCTGATGATGCTTATAAAGTAGATGCTGCTATTTTTGATTTAGGTTTACCAATTTTAGGGATTTGTTATGGTATGCAAACAATTGCACATTATTTAGGTGGAAGTGTTGTTCCAGCAGACCATCATGAATATGGAAAGGCAAAATTAAAAGTTGAAGACAATAGTTGTCCTATATTTAAAAATGTTACAAATAACGAAGTTGTATGGATGAGCCATGGAGATAGAGTTGAAACTTTGCCAACTGGATTTACGGTAATTGGAACAAGCGAAAATTCTCCATATGCGGCTATTGCAAATGAAGATAAGAAAATATATGCATTTCAATATCATCCAGAAGTAACGCATAGTGTAGAGGGTGCTTTGATGCTTACAAATTTCGCAAAGCATATTTGTGGTTGTGAGAAAAACTGGAGTATGGGAAATTTTGCGAAAGAGCAAATTGCAAAAATAAAAGCTCAAGTTGGGAATAAAAAAGTGCTTTGTGGTGTAAGTGGTGGAGTTGATAGCTCTGTAGTTGCTACACTTTTAGCAGAAGCGATAGATGATCAGCTTATTCCTGTTTTTGTAAATAATGGATTACTAAGAGCAAATGAAGTAGAAGATGTACAAGGTATGTTTGCTGCAAGGGGAGTAAAACTTATTACAGTTGATGCAAGTAGAGATTTTCTTGATAAATTAGCTGGTATAACTGACCCTGAAACAAAAAGAAAAATTATTGGAGAGACTTTTATAGAAGTATTTGATAGAGAGGCAAAAAAACATGATGGAATTGAATTTTTAGCCCAAGGGACACTTTATACAGATGTTATTGAGTCAGTTTCAGTAAAAGGTCCAAGCAAAACAATCAAATCTCACCATAATGTTGGTGGACTTCCTGATTGGATGAAATTTGAATTAATTGAACCTTTAAGAGAGATATTCAAAGATGAAGTGAGAGCTTTAGGTCTTGAACTTGGGCTCCCAGCTTATATGATTGGACGACATCCATTTCCAGGTCCAGGCCTTGCTATTAGAATTATGGGTGAAGTAAATGATGCAGATTTAGCAATTTTAAGAAAAGCTGACACAATTATGCTTGAAGAACTTCGAGCAAGTGGATGGTATGATAAAACATGGCAAGCATTTACTGTTCTTTTAAATGTAAAATCCGTTGGGGTTATGGGTGATAATAGAACTTATGATAATACGGCTTGTATTAGAATAGTCAATGCAATCGATGGTATGACAGCAACTTTTGCTCATATTCCGCATGATATTTTAGAGGTAATGAGTAGAAGGATTATCAATGAAGTTGATGGAATTAATAGAGTAGTGTATGATATAAGCTCGAAGCCACCAGCAACTATTGAATGGGAATAAAATAAAATAACCCCCATGGATTCATTAAAAATTAGTAAACAAATAAAAACACTAGATACAAGCTCATTGGGTGATAATCTAATCTATTACGAATATCACACACGACATCTGTTGTCTTTGATTAAAAATGGAGTCGATAAAGAGTCTCAGCAATTTATTAGTGCTTATAATGGATTTAAGGGTGAGTTATTTGAAAATATTGTCTATGAACTTTTATTGCAGTATGCAATAGAAGAAGAGCAAATTACACAATTTGTATTAAAAGGTCCACATCAAAATCTATCAAATCAAGGAAATCAAAAATTTGGACTTTTAATGGATAAAAGTCAACAAATCGTTTACAAAGCAGGTTATAAAGATGTAAGTGAATATGATGCTATGTTTTTTACTAAAGATAGTGTATATTATGTAGAAAGTACGATAGTTCAGTCTACAATAGGTTTAAGAAAAAGATTACGAAAAAAAACTGCCCTCCTTACGATGCTCTTTCCTAAGCTCGAAGTCAATGCTCTTATAATTTTAAGTGATGGAGCAAATGGGCTAAATAAATTTCCTCCTAATTGTACTATTTGGGTAACTGAAAACCTTAAAGCAGAAGAGATACTAGATAAATTGGCTTTAGGAAAAAGATATCAAAAACAACCTTTTATAAAGTATCAAAGTGAAAAACTTATAGAAGCAAAAGATATAAAAGTTGATTATTTTAAATATTTTGACACTCTTGGATGGATTTTAAAAAAGGCGATTAATAACGATAAAGCAATTAATCAAAGTTTCTTTATGAGCAAAGCAGTCTCTTTATATATGGATATTTATTCAAAAGTTTACATAGGATATCTATCAAAAGATAGTTTTAAAGAGATGATAAAAGATTATGATACTGCACTTTTGAACTTAGATGGAGTATCTGAACCTTATATTTATGTGACATTAGAAAAACTTGATGATGGCGGATATGAAATTATATATTATGCGAGATTCTCAAATACAAAATTAAAAAAAATAGAACTTCTTCAAGGCGAGATAAAATTAAGTGATAAAGATCCAAAAGGTTTTACGGTTGCTGAGATTAAGTTTATTAAACATTGTTTAAAAGATTCAAATGAGCTTTCAGACTTCAGCATCACAAATATAAAAAACACAATCTCTACTTGGAAACAGAATTAATTCAATACTAGGAGTGCTTTTGCATTCTTATTTTCAGCAAAAAAATACATCTTTTTTGATAAAATCGCTTTTCCTAGGTGGTTCGGGATTTCCATAACACGAGGGTCCGATAATTTTACTAAATGGATAAATTGTAGTATGATGGATGTGCAATCTTTGTCTTTATAGATATTTGAATTCCTAAAATCATCTCTTATCCAAAGTCTTTACTTTTATTTTAAAGGTAAAGATTTGGCTTTTAGGGCCAACAAAATGGTTAACGGTCACTTGGGAATTTTTATAAAATACGAGGACGATATAATGAACATTTTAATATTAGGAAGCGGTGGAAGAGAATACTCTATTGGTCTGGCACTTAGCAAAGAAAAAGAAAATCATACAATCTATTTTATGCCTGGAAATGGAGCAACAGATAAACTTGGAACAAATATAAATATTAAAGATTATAAAGAGTTAGCTTTATGGGCAAAAGAAAATAGTATAGATTTAACAATTGTTGGGCCAGAGGGTCCACTTGTTGATGGAGTAGTTGATATATTTAAGGCAAACAATTTGGTTATTTTTGGACCATCAGCTGGTGCTGCTAGATTAGAGGGTTCGAAAGCTTATATGAAAAATATTTTAAAGAAGTACAATATACCAACCGCTGCATTTATTGAAACTTCAGATAAAAAAGAAGCTTATAGCTTCATAGATTCTATGACAAAATTGCCTATAGTTGTAAAGGCTGATGGTCTTTGTGCTGGTAAAGGTGTCATTATCGCTACTTCAAAAGAGGAAGCCAAAGAGACAGTGCAAGATATGCTTAGTGGGAATAGCTTTGGAAATGCTGGAAATACAGTAGTTGTTGAAGAATATCTTGATGGCTATGAACTTTCTGTTTTTGCAATATGTGACGGTGAAAACTATAAGCTCCTTCCAGCAGCACAAGATCACAAAAGGGTAGGGGATGGTGATACAGGACCAAATACTGGAGGAATGGGAGCTTATGCACCAACACCACTTGTCAATGAGGATATATATAAAAAGCTAGAAGAAAGGGTTGTTAAACCAACACTTCAAGGAATGCAAAATGAAGGCTATCCATTTGAAGGTGTTCTTTTTATTGGTGTTATGGTGGTAAATAACGAGCCAATTATTTTAGAATACAATGTAAGGTTTGGTGATCCAGAATGTGAAATTCTTATGCCATTGCTTGAAACACCTGTAAGTGAACTTTTCTATAAAGGTGCTACAAAACAATTAGATAAACTTGATATAAAAATAAAAAATCAATATGGTGTTGCTGTTGTTATGGCAAGTAAAAATTATCCATATGGAGAGAGTGAACCAGCTGAAATTATTGTAGATGATATCCATGATGATATTTTAAAAGAAAACTCACATATCTCTTATGCTGGTGTTACAAAGGATGGGGATAAACTCTTTGCAACAGGAGGAAGAGTTTTACTTTGTATAGGTTTTGGTGATGATATTGCAACAGCTAGAAATAGGGCATATGCACTTTGTGGTCAAGTACATTTTGCGGGGAAAAAGTGTAGAACAGATATAGCTTATCAAGCATTAAAGAGACAAAATTAAGATGATGCAAGAGAATGAAACTATTGATATTAGTAAATTAGAATTAGCGAGTAAGAGAAAAAGAATTCAAGCTTTTGTTATAGATGATATTTTAATTAGTATGATAACTCTGCTTATTCTTTGGGATCAAATAACTCTTGTTGATGGTGACCTTATGAATATTTTAATGGTTATGAATGGGGCTTTTATCCAGATTTTATTTTTAAAACTTATCTATCAAACTTTTTTTGTTTGGTACTATGGTGCTACAATTGGAAAGATTATACTTAAAATAAAGGTTATCAAAGAGGATAATTTTGGCAGGGTGGATTTTGTAACTGCTCTTATGCGATCAGCTTCAAGAATAGTGAGCGAATCAATTTTTTATCTTGGGTTTATCCTTGCTTATTACACTGAAGGACGACAAACTTTACACGATAAACTAGCAAAAACTTTGGTAGTAAATGGCTAAAAAAACTTTCATTTTTCTCTTTTTAGTGTTTGTGCAGTCATCTTTAATGATGCTGTCCGCTAAAGAGGATCAAACAATGCAAATTATTGCAAACAAAATTGATCAAAATGGAACAATTATTACAGCAAATGGAGATATCCTTGTATTTTCTCCAAATTATTTTATAACAGCACAAAAAGCTATTTATGATCGAAATAACTCCACTATGGAACTCTTTGGAAATGTAAATATTTCCAAAGATAAACAAAACATCTCTTTAAGTAATTATGCTTTTTTAGATATGAAAAATGAAGTTAATCATGCAAATCCAATTTTACTTATTGATAAATCATCAAATGTGTGGATTAATGCGAAGCAAATCAATAAAAATAATGATTTAAATCTTATTAAAGATGCAACAATTTCCAGTTGTGACTGTGTCAACCCAACTTGGAGTATAGGTTTTTCAAGTGGAGATTACAACACAACAGATCAATGGATTAATATTTATAATAACACTTTGTATATTCATGATATTCCAGCTTGGTATTTTCTTATTCCAGCAATACCATATGCAACAGTACCAACGCTTGCAATGTCATATTTAATGGTTAAATTACCATACATGGGGTTTTCAACAAATAAAGAGAGAAGATCAGGACTTCTTCGACCACAATTTGGATATGGACAAAATGATGGTTGGTTTTATGCTCAACCAATCTACTATGCACCACAAAAAAATGTTGACTTTGAGTATATCCCTCAAATAAGATCACTTAGAGGAAATGGACATGAGTTTATAGCAAGATATGCTGATTCCCCCTATTCAAAATTGTATTTTAATGGAGGTATTTTTGATGAAAAAGAGAGTTATTATAAAGAAAATAATCTTGTAAATCAAAAACATTTTGGATGGAATCTAAAATATGACCGTACAAATCTATTTTCAAATAATGACTCAAGTGATGGATTTTTTGCTTATTTACAAGATATGAATGATATTGAATATCTCAATACAAAATATGATGTTGACAACAAAACACTCTATGCTGATAAAATCATAGAATCAAAAATAAAATATTTTTACAATACACAAAAATTTAACACAAATATTGAAGTGCAAAATTATAACAATATTAGCTATACTAATGGTCAAGAAAATAATGATGAAACAGTAATGCAAGTTACTCCATCACTTGGATTTCATCTTTATTCAAATAGTTTATTTACTGATAAATTAAGGGATTCCCTTGATGTAAAATATAAAAAACAAAATAGAAAAGTTGGACTTGGAGCTGAAACCATAGATGTTAGTTTGCCATTAACATATAGCAGATATTTTTTTAATGATTATTTATTATTCTCTTATGAAAAGTTCTTTAGTTTTAGTAATATTAAATATCTAAATAACAACAATAACATCTATAAAGATGGGAATCTCATTACAACAAAAGACAGTATCGCCCTTGAATTAGACCTTTTGAAATCATTTGAGACAAAACTACATACAGTAAATTTTAATGCAAAATACTCTAAGCCAAGAGATATAAAAAAAGATGGCGATATATATGGTATTAGTGCTACAGATATTAATCTTAGTAGCTTTCCTTATACTAGCGATATAGAAAACATCACAATCTCTTTTAATCAATCATTATTTAATAAAGAAAACCTTTCAACAATTATCAATCATAAAATAAATCAAAAAATAATTTATGATGATAATGGCACATCAACTCTTGATAATCTTGAAAATGAATTGACATTTTATCTCCCTTATACAACACTTTCAAATAGGTTACTATTTAATCATGATGAAAAAATGATTATAAATTCAACATCCTCTTTACAATTTAGAAAAGATGATTATTTTACAAATATAGATTATAGTTTTCAAAAGGATAAAACAAATGCACCACAGCAGTTTTTATATGAAAATCTTCCAAATTTAGAATCTATTACAGGTCATATTGGAACTAAAGTTTTTAAATACTATACTATAAGCTATAAAGAACAGTATGATTTGACAAATCATATTAGTAAATTTAAAGAGTATAAAATGAATATTGATAAAAAGTGTTGGGCTTTAGACTTATCATTGCAAGATAGTTTAGTTGCAACAGCAACAACAACAAATAGAGCAAAAAGACAAAACATAATCTATGCAACCATCACCCTAAAACCTATTGTATCGTTTAATCAAAAATTTATTCAAGATGAAAGAGAAGAATAGATGAAAACAGAAACTAAAGTTGGATTGTTTGTTATTATTGGATTTATGATGTTGTTTGGATTAACAACTCAAGTTGGAACATTTAAATTTGGTAAAAAAGATGGATATCCTATATATGTTGAAATACCTGATGCAAGTGGAATAGAGCTTAATGCGAAAGTTAAATCAAGAGGTATTGACATAGGTACAGTTGAGAACTTAATGCTTAAAAGGGATATGGTTGCAATTAGTTTACTCATTAACAATGATGTGAAAGTCCCTTTAAACTCGATTGTTTCTATCAAGCAAGAAAGTATGCTTGGAGTAAAATATGTTGATATTGAGTTTTCAAAAGATGGAGAGTATGCGAAATCATCAGATATTCTCTCAAATACCAAAACTTATGCTTCGTTTGATCAAACAAGTGATTCGGTAAATGAAGCAGCAAAAAAAGTTGACAAATTTATGGCAAGACTTGATAATCTTGTGGCTCAAAATGAAAAAAATATCCATGAGCTTATTTATAATTTTAAAGTTGCGAGTGCAGAATTTAAAGAAACTGGGCGAATGATAAATGCAAAACTTCCACAAGTTTTAGATAATTTTGAAGGTGTAGGAAGTGAATTCAAACAAACTGGTGTTATGGTAAACGAAAAACTTCCAAAAGTGCTTGATAAGTTTGAAAATGTTGGAAGTGAATTTGAGACTACAGGTAAAACCATAAATGAAAAGTTACCACCTGCTATGGATAAGTTTGTCAAAATTGAAGATACAGTACAGGGTGTATTAGATGAAAATAGAGAAACTTTAAAAAGTGCAATTAAAAATGTAGATACTGCATTTGTTGGTGTCAACAAGGCATCTACAAAAGTTGAAAGTTCATTTGATAAGCTTGATAAATATTTAAGTTCTACAACAAAAAGTAAGTTAGGTATCGAAGCTAAGGTGGAGCATATGGCTAAAGATAGTTATAATAAATCGTACTTTGGACTTGATTATTCACCAAAACCAACTATCCATTATCTAGCTGATATTATTGCAACTGATGATTATAGAGATGCAGGTGGTGGGATTCCAAAAACAACACCATTGCATACAAAAGGTCGAACTATCTTTTCTGCACAGTATGGAAAAGATTTTGGTGATGCTAGAGTTAGAGGTGGTATCATAGAAAGTACGGGTGGATTTGGAGCTGATTATTTTGCACTCAATAAGCAATTAAAATTCTCACTCGATGCATTTGATTTTAATGCTTACAATGATGTAAGAGGTGACAAAGCACATCTTAAGTCGTATCTAACATATACAATGAAAAAACATATTCAGCTTTATACTGGATATGATAATTTCTTGAATCCACAAGCTAGAAATCTTTTCTTTGGTCTGGGTGTAAAATTTGAAGATGATGATTTGAAATACCTTTTAGGTAGTAGTGCTACTTCAATCAAATAAGAGAAATTAAACAATTAAAAGGAAAAAAATAAATGTCAATCGTATGTGAATTAGAATTAAATAATCAAAAAGAGATTTTCTTATTTGATAAAGTTGCAAAACAAGCTAATGGATCCGTTTTGTATAAAGTAGGGGATGCTGTTTTATTAGCTGCAGTTGTCAGTGAATTTGATAATCCAGTAAGCGAGGATTTTACTCCACTCACTATTCAATATATTGAAAAAACATATGCAGCTGGAAAAATTCCAGGTGGATTTGTAAAAAGAGAAGGAAAGCCAAGTGATTATGAAACACTCACATCAAGAATTATCGACAGAAGTTTAAGACCACTTTTTCCAGAGGGTTATGTATATCCTACAACAATTACAGTTATGGTACTTAGTGTTGATAGAGAACTTGATCTTCAGGTGTTAGCACTCAATGCTGCTTCTGCTGCATTATATGTTTCAGATTTGCCAATTGAGAAATCGGTATGTGGGGTAAGAGTTGGAAAGATTGATGGGGAGATTGTCTTAAATCCTACAAATTCACAAATGGAAAACTCAACACTTGATTTGTATTTAGCTGGAAGCAGTAGTGAACTACTCATGATTGAGATGCAAGCTTTAAGCGATGAGGAGATAATTGAATCATCAACTGAAACTTTTGTCAAAAAACATAATACAAATGATATTAGTGAAGATGAATTAATTGATATTATCAAAATTGCAAGTGAGCATTTAGTAACAGTAAATACAACATATGAGAAAAGTTTTGAAATAGCAAAAAAAGAGAAAATGACCGTTGCTTTATTAGAAAAAAATATCTCTGATGAGTTATTGAGTCATGTAAAATTAAATTATAAAAATGAAACACTTGAAGCAATTAATAAGTTAGCAAAAAAAGAAAGAGCAATCGAGCTTAAAGAATTAGCAAAATATATTGCACAAAATGAATATTGTATAGCAAACGAAATTGCACAGCAAGATGTGTATGAAGCTGTTTCAATATTCAAAAAAGAACTCGTTAGAGAGATGATTTTAAATGAGAAAAAAAGAGCTGATGGAAGAGGTTTGAAAGATGTAAGAGCAATCTCAATTGAAACCAATATCCTCCCATCAGCACATAGTAGCTGTTTATTTACTAGAGGAGAAACTCAAGCTTTAGTTATTGGAACTTTAGGGAATGAAAAAGATGCTCAAATGTATGAATTACTTGGACAAAAAGGGACAATGAATGAAAACTTCATGGTTCACTATAATTTTCCAGGATTTAGTGTTGGAGAAGCAAAACCTATTTTTGGAGTTGGAAGAAGGGAGCTTGGGCATGGGAATTTAGCTAAAAGATCACTCCATAGCTCAATTGATAAAGATTTTACCGATACAATAAGATTAGTTTCTGAAATATTAGAATCAAATGGAAGCTCTTCTATGGCTACAGTATGTGGTGGATCTTTGGCATTAAAGGCTGCTGGTGTTCCTATAAGCTCTTTAATAGCAGGTGTTGCAATGGGTGCTATTTTTGGTGAGAATAATTATGCTATTTTAACAGATATTATGGGGCTTGAGGATCATGATGGGGATGTTGATTTTAAAGTTGCAGGAACAGTAAATGGTATCACAGCTCTTCAAATGGATATAAAACTTGGTGGAGTAACACTGGAATTTTTAAAAGAGGCACTTTATCAAGCAAAAGAAGGGAGAAACCATATTTTAAATATTATGGATGATGCTGCAAAGGAGATTGTGACAAGTGATGCACTACCACTTATTGAACAATTTAAAATTGATCCTTCGAAAATCTTTGCAGTTATAGGAAAAGCTGGTGCTGTTATTAAAGAAATTATAGAAAAATTTGAAGTATCTATTGATCTGGATAAAGAAACTGGTAATGTAAAGATTACAGGTAAGGAACAAAAAAATATTTATGATGCTAGTGAATATATTAAAAACATCTCTTCAAATTCTAAAAGTTTTGCAAAAAAAGAAAAGATAAACTTTGATGAAGTGTATAAAGCTGATGAAATAATAAAAGGAAAAGTTTTACGACTTACTGACTTTGGAGCATTTATTGAACTTGATAAGGGTGGAGAAGGTTTATTACACATCTCAAAAGTTTCAAAGGAAAGAGTTACTAACATCAGTGATGTGCTAAGTGAAAATCAAGAGATAGAAGTGAAAATTTTAAAAGTATCAAAAGACAGAATAGAGCTCTCAAATCCATTAATTTAGGTTCATTTAAAAAAAAATAAGCTATAGTTTATCAGAAAAAGTAATTGGTAAGGAATAATATGAAACTTTTAATCGTAGATGATTCAACAATGTTAAGAGACATGCTTTCGTATGCTCTTAATGAGGGTGGTTATACTGATGTAACTGAAGCAGTTGATGGTGTGGATGGTTTGGAAAAAGCAAAGAAAGCTACCTATGATTTGGTCATAAGTGATGTTAATATGCCCAATATGGATGGTCTAACAATGGTGGGAGAAATTCGAAAGTTACCGCAATATGCAAAAACACCAATTCTTGTTTTAACAACAGAAAGAGGTGACGAGATGAAAGCAAAAGGTAAGCAAGCTGGTGCTACTGGGTGGATAGTAAAACCATTTGTTCCTGATCAGTTACTAAAAGCTGTCAATATAGTTCTTAGTAGAAAATAATTAAATTATATAAAAAGGTGTAAAGATGTCTGGATTTGATATATCAATGTATAGGGATATGTTCATTGAAGAAGCAGCAGAGTTATTTGAGTCTGCCGACAATGTATTATTAGTTGCTGAGAAAAACGGTACATTAACTGATGATGAGATGGGGCAACTCTTTAGAGATGTTCATACATTAAAAGGTAGTGGAGCTTCAGTTGAGCTTACATATTTTGCGGAATTTACTCATGATGTTGAAAATCTTATGGACAAGCTTAGAAATCACAAAATTGAGTTCGTACCTGAGATGGCAGGGACATTGATGGATGGTCTTGATGTTATGAAAGAGATTCTTCAAATGGAAAATGATGGACAAATGGATAGAGAAACCTTTGAGCAAATGTCTTCAGAACTTCTAATGACAATTAGAGCTTATATCAATGGGGATGTTGTTCCAACTCCATCTACTTCTATATCATCTGAGGCTCATGAAGCATCAAACGTATCTACCAATAATTCGTCGAGTGTTCAATTTACTACTCGTTCTAGATCCACATCATATGGTTTTTTTGGTGAAGATTCCTTGGAAGAAAGTCATGAAAGTGATGATTTTGGCTTTTTTGATTCAGCACTTGATATTACTCCCGATAGTGTTATGCAATCCAATGCACCAGAGGAAGATAAAAAAGAGGAATTAAAAATTGTTTCACAACAACCTGTTGCAGCTACTCCTAAAACTATTACTACAGAGTCTGATTCAAATCCTAAAGCAGTTGCATCCAATGAAGATGTAGAAAATAATAAAAAATCTGCCGCAACAAATAATATTAGGGTTAATCTTGATAAAATAGATAATCTTATGAATAATGTTGGTGACCTAGTAATTACCAATGCTATGCTTACTCAGTTTGCTTCTTCTATTGGGGAGACAAAAACAAGAGCATCTGTCTTAGAAAGATTAGAGTTACTTGAAAGACATATAAGAGAGATGCAAGATTCTATTATGAGCATTAGAATGGTACCTATGGAATCAATCTATTCTAAATTTCCAAAAGTTGTAAGAGATATTTCTAAAAAATTGAATAAAAAAGTTGAATTTAAACATGATGGGGATTCTGTTGAAATTGATAAAGCTATGATTGAAGGATTAACAGATCCCCTGATGCATATTATTAGAAATTCATTAGATCATGGGCTAGAAACTCCAGAAGCAAGAAGAGCATCTGGAAAGAATGAGACAGGAATCATTAGTATATCTGCGGAGCAAGCAAATGGTCAAATGATTATTACTATTAAAGATGATGGTAAAGGAATAGATCATGAAAGAGTTGCTCAAAAAGCATTAGCTAATGGTACAATTGATGAAAATCAATATAAACAAATGAGCCAAAATGATAAAGCAATGCTTATTTTTGGGGCTGGTTTAAGTACTGCTGATCAAATTACAGAAATTTCAGGTCGTGGCGTTGGAATGGATGTTGTTAAAACAAATATCCAAAAATTAGGTGGGATTATTAAGTTAGATACTGAATTAGGGCAAGGAACAACAATAATAATTATGTTGCCACTTACTCTAGCAATCCTTGATGGTCTTGATATTGCTGTTGGAAAAATGAAGTATATTCTTCCGCTTAGTTCAATTGTAGAATCACTACAACCAACCAGTGAAATGATTAAAAAAATCGGTGATGGAACACAAGATTTATTGATGCTTAGACAAGAGTTTATACCAATTGTAAGACTTTACAAATTGTTTAATATCACACCAAAATATGAAAGACTAGAAGATGGTATGCTTATTGTTGTAAAATCTGGTAATCAAAAGATTGCTGTATTTATTGATGAATTTTTACATCAACATCAAGTTGTTGTCAAACCACTTGATAAAAATTTCAAACCTGTTATGGGAATTGGAGCTGCTACCGTTAGAGGAGATGGAAGCATTGGTCTGATTTTAGATATTGTTGGTCTTATTCAGGTTCAAAAAGATTTTGATCACGGACATTTGAAAGTGGAAAATACAAACAAAAAAGTCTCATAATGTTGGATACAACAAGCTTACATGAAAGGGTAAAGAAAATTCTTTACTCTATGGCTGGGATTACATTAACTGAAAATAAAGATATTATGATAGCAAATCGTTTAGATAAGCTTATCAGAAATACAGGCTTTCACGGCAATATTGATGCATTGCTTGATGAAATTGAGCATCATGGAAAGTTTGTTACAGAGTTTATTAATACATTCACAACTAATAAAACACATTTTTTTAGAGAAGATTTTCATTTTGTAGATTTGCGAGATAGAGTCTTGCCGCAGTTTTCAAAAATAAAAAAAGAGATTATGATGTATTGTTCTGCCTCTTCAACGGGTGAAGAACCATATTCGATGGGGATAACTGTAAAAGAGTGTGACCCTACTATGAGGGCTTCTATTGTTGCTACCGATATAGATACAGAAGTTTTACAATACGCAGCAAATGGTGTTTATAGATTTCAAAAAAGCTCGAAAGAGTTTCCTGAGTGGATAAAGCCACAAAAATATTTTAAAAGAAGAATACAAAAAGGTGTTCTTGGTGATGAAATATTAATTAAAATAAATGATGATATAAAAAAGATGATAACTTTTGGACAAATGAATCTGAACGATGAAGTTTATCCATTTGAGGATGAATATTTTGATGTTGTTTTCTGTAGAAATGTACTTATATATTTTTCCCTAGAAGATCAAAATAAGATTTTGAAAAGATTATTTAGAATACTTAAGGTTGGTGGCACACTTTATCTTGGTCATTCTGAATCACCACAAGACCTTATTCACTACTCACAAAGAGTGGGTCAAAATATATTTGTAAAACAAAGGAATATCTAGCCGTGATTACACTTGGTCATAAAGATGGTAGTATCGAGAAAATGTCATTAGCCAGAGTAACTCAAGTAGTAAAAGGCTT
>CAZHJR010000004.1:0-1462 GCA_964533335.1 uncultured Helicobacter sp.
AGTTTCTTTGCATAAAAGTTTCTCTCAACCAAAAGGTAACCATTTGAAGATAAATATTCACAAGCTTTATCTTCAAAATAATTTCCTTTCTCTTTTGTCATACCGCTACTACTTCAACCTCAACAGATTTGAATCTCGCTGTTTTTATAAGCTCATCACATTCATCTCCAAAGATAAAGTTGATTTTTGACTTAGCATGGTGAAAAGTTGAGTACATTGTCCCAGTTTTGAGAGTTTTGACAAATTTCACTGTAAGTGGGGCTGTTTGCCCATATTTGTTTTTGAGTATCACTTGGGGTGTTGTAAATCGCTCTTTATCCTCAACTGAAACTTGCAACATATCTTCATCGTGCTTTGATAGAAGTGTTTCACTATGCATTGTTTGAGCTGCATTATTGTAGTGGACTATAGTTCTTCCAGTTGTAAGATAAAAAGTATCAAATTTTTCTTTTTTCACCAATCTTTCTACTTGTTCTCTAAGCTTATATTGGTGGTAGTGAAATCTTCCAAGTCCATCATCAGTTCTAAAGCTTTCAAGGTGAAGTGTTGGTGTATCAGTTCTTCCTACTGGCCATTGCATTCCACGGCTTCTATTTTTAATAAGTTTAAGATAACTTGCTCCGCTAAATCTTTTTGGAGCATCTTTTCTGATATCTTCCCAAACATCTTCACTTGAGTTGTAGCTAAAATCACCCTTGATTTTATTTTCAATATCTCTTAAAATCTCCCAATCATCAGGCATTTCACACTCGACAAGCGGTTGAGAAAGATGAAGTCGTCTCATCGCATTGACATAAACACCTGTCTTTTCATAAGCAGATTTTACCCCAAAAACAATATCTGCTTTTTTGGCAATATCCACCATAAAAAGGTCTTGAACTACAATAAGTTCTAAATTTTCAAGTGCCTTGTGAACTTTGTTTTGATTTGGATGGATATGGGTAAAATCTTCCCCCATCACATAGAGTGATTTTACTTTCCCTTCAAGCATCGCATCAACTGCATCTGGTGTCATAAGTCCTATCTCATCTGGTGTCCCATAATCAGGGCTAAAGTATGGTAAACATCCAACATCACAAGCACCTTGAACATTGTTTTGACCTCGAAGTGGCATAAGCCCAGCACCCTCTTTCCCTATATTTCCAGTCATAAGTGCAAGATGAGTGATAGCCATAACAGCATAACTTCCATCAAGATGTTCTGTTATACCAAGTCCCCAAAATATCATCGATTTTTTTGTAGCATAGTTTCGTGCAATTGTTGGGATAAGTTCTGCTAAATCTTCATATCCAGTGATATTTTTAAAATACTCTGGATTTGCAAATGGGTCATTTAAAATAGAGTTTTTATACTCTTCAAACCCTAAAGTTCTAGCCTCAATAAACTTTTTATTGTAAAGCTCCTCTTTTAAAATAGTGTAGGCTATCATATTTAAAATCAAAAGATTTGCTTCAAATGGGAT
>CAZHJR010000004.1:1562-5370 GCA_964533335.1 uncultured Helicobacter sp.
TTCCAAGCTACTAAACTTGTAGAAAACTCATACCCAGCACTGTACCAAACATCATCTATACTTGTAAGTCTTTTAGTTCTTGCTCGTAGTTCTTGAGGCATCACATCTAAATTTTTCTCTATAAAGGCTTTTTTGATTCTTACATCTCTTACTCTATGGGGACTTGAAACAAAATCAAATCCACTTTTCCCTTTGATACAAAGTTTTCCACGACTTACATATCCATCTGCTTGAGCATAAATTTTTTCAATTGTATTATCTTTTACAACACCTGTAATATCACATCCAACACCACAATAGGTACATACTGAAGCAATCTCTTGAGCACTCATCTTATTTGTCCATTTCCTAATATTTTAAATTTATAAGTTGTAAGTTCATTTATCCCCATTGGTCCCCTTGCATGGAGTTTATTTGTACTTATCCCTACCTCAGCACCAAAACCAAACGCTCCCCCATCAGTAAATCTTGTACTTGCATTTGCATACACACAAGCAGCATCAACTGTATTTAAAAACTTTTGAATCTCTGTGTAGCTCTCACTTATGATAGCTTCACTATGCCCTGAACCGTATTTTTCAATATGTTCTATCGCTTCTTCTGTTGAAGCAACTATCTTGATAGATAAAATATTTGCTAAATATTCTGTATTATAATCCTCGTCAGTTGCTTCTTTTGTAGTGATAATTTCCATAGTTTTAGGGCAACCAAAAAGTTCTGTCCCATTTGCTTTAAACTCTTTGTAGAGTTTTGGTAAAACAAATGGTGCTAAATCTTTATGTACAAGTAAAGTTTCCATAGCATTACACACTCCTGGTCTTTGACACTTTGCATTAATACAAATTTTTATCGCTTTTTCTTCAGAGGCATATTTATCGATATAAGTGTGACAAAGCCCTTTATCGTGTTTGATTACTGGAACAGATGAATTTTGATTGACAAATCTTATTAAGGCTTCACCACCCCTTGGAACTATTAAGTCCACATAGTTATCTTGCTTGATAAGATTTGCGACACCCTCTCTTGAGCTATCTGGTAAAAGTGAAATAATATTTTTTGGTAGATTATTTTTAAGAAGCACTTGTTGTAAAGTTTTCGCAATCGCTTTATTACTATGCTCTGCCTCTTTGCCACCTTTTAAAATACATACATTTCCACTTTTAAAGCATAGTGCAGCTGTATCACTTGTAACATTTGGACGACTCTCATAAATGATACCAATAACACCAATTGGAACCGATACTTTTTCGATACTGAGTCCATTTTCTGTGACCCAACCATCTAAAATTCTTCCAATAGGGTCTTTCAGGGCTGCTATCTCTTTGATTGCATTTGCCATATCTTCTATTCTTGAAGGATTGAGTAAAAGTCTATCCATAAGAGCTGAACTTAGATTGTTAGTTCGGCCATATTCGATATCTTTCATATTCTCTCTGATGATAAAAAGAGCACTTTCAAGGAGGGCTTCACTCATTTGATGGAGGATATTATTCCTTCTTTCGCCACTTAAAGTAGCGATGATTGACTTTGCTTTTTTTGCTTCTTGTAAAAATTGTTCCATGAGTAACCTTTTTTGTAAATATCAAAGATTATACAAAAAAGAAAATTTTATTTTGATTTATGATTTGGTTAGTTGATTTTGTTTAGGGAAGATTTTATTTTAAGCTCTCTTCCCATTTTTGTTTTATCATCTCCATAAAATAAGGATGATGATTTGGAGCTTGTGCAACCTTGTAGTCAGATATACCAATCTCATTGGCTAACTCTCTATACTCAATATCAAGTTCACACTCCGTTTCAGAGTTATCAACAGTAAATGAAATAGGATAGATTAGCACTTTTTTCCCTTTAAATTCAGTCAATTTATCACTCATATAGGGTCGTAACCACTCCATTGGTCCAAGCCTAGATTGGTAAGCTAGGTGGATACCTGCAAATTCTATCCCCTCTTTTTGTAGCTCTTTTTTTGCCGCTTCTACATTTGCTAAAATGTGCTTTTGGTACAAGTCCCCTTTATCTATCACTTTTTGAGTAAGCCCATGAGCTGAAAAAATAAGGTCGTACTCTTTTGTATCAACTCCCTCCATAGCCTCTTTTATCCTCTCAACTATCGCTTTATTGTAGAGTTCATCATCATAATAGCTCTCTATTGTTTTGATTTTATTCTCTATTCCATATTTTTTAGCAGACACCATAAAATCTTCCATAGATGACTTTGTAGTTGTTTGGGAATAATGTGGATACATAGGAAAAGCAAATATTTCATCGTATTGCACTAAATCTTTCATAATATCTTGTGCAAATGGTGGAGTGTATCGCATCACATAATAAACATCAACCCCAAGCTCTTTTTGAAGCCGTCGCACCAATCTTTTTGTATGCCCAACTATTGGTGACATTCCACCAAGAAGTGAATAGTTGTGTTTCGCCTCTTTTTCCCTAAGGGTCGTAATAAGCCAAGCTATCATCGCTCTTATTGGCTGTGGAGCCCCTATGATATATTTGTCATTGAACATATTTGTTAAAAATACTTTCACTTCATCAAGATTGTTTGGTCCACCCATATTGAGTAAAACTATCGCTTTTTTCTTATTCATTTTCTTTTTCCCTGAGATGTTTTTTGAAAATTATAGCTAAGGGAGTTGAATTTCATAGTGGTTTTTTGTTAGGTGGTGGGGAAATAAGAGATGATGTCTAAAAAAAGTTTCTCTTATTTTCCAGATTTCATACGATTGTGGAGCTTACAAAGCATTTGGCAATTATTTGCATCGGTTTTTCCACCTTCATGCCATGGTGTAATATGGTCTGCTTCCATTTCGTTTAGTTGATATTGTTTCTCTTCACCACATTTTGGACAAATCCCTTTTTGTCTTGTATAAGCTTCTATTCTTTGGCTTTCACTAAAGGCTCTTATACTTAGGTGTTTTTCTTTACCACTCAATAGATATTCATAAATTCCTCTCTTATTTGTAACATCTTCATCTTTTCTCAGTCTCGTAACTTCACTTTTTAGCTTTATTGGGTCATAACTTTTGTCTTTATATTCAAAATAAAATTCTCCCCAATCAAGTCCTTTCATCTCTTTGTGATATTCTGTAAAAAGTATCTCTATCCAATTAATTACACTTTGAAAATAAACCCATAACTCACTTGCATTTTCATCATGTTGATGTTGAGCCATATAGTTTTCAAGAGTGGTTCTCTTACTTTTCGCTATCCATTCTATCGCTGTTTCGAGATACTCTTGTCTATTTACCGTTCCACTTAGGTATTTATTGCCTTTATTATATGCAACACAACCATTTTTACTAAAGTATCTTTTTGCATCACTAACCCAGCTTCCACTATAAACTGCATTTCTAAGCTCTTGGTCTGTGAGTTTTTCTCCAGCGATATTGATAGTTTTAAACCATTCTAGTTTTTCGCTTGACTCTCCCTCGCAAAAATATACCATTAGTTTGTAATTTAAGATTTTTTCTTGTTCATCTTCGTGTAAATTGTGAAAATATCGCATCATATAGGCAAAATCACCATTAATGTATTGACTTATAGATATTGTTCTTTGTTGTCCATCTATCACTTCATAAGTACCATCATCTTTAACCGCCCAATACATAACATTCAAAGGAAAATTTTTAAATACAGTATCTATAACCGCTTCCCTTTGTTTATCTTTATAGACAAACTCTCTTTGGTATGGCGGTCTTATATCAAGTTTTCTGCCAAAACCAAATACCCCATCATTTTCGTTATCTTCATAACCTTCTATTAATTGGCGTATTGTTATCTCTTTGAGTTGGATTTTCAT
>CAZHJR010000004.1:5470-36222 GCA_964533335.1 uncultured Helicobacter sp.
AAGTTGAGCTACATATTCACGAAATAGACTAAAAGGCGGATTTGTAACTACAATATCAGCTTCTTTTAAAAGTTTAATGCTCTCTTTGCTTCTAAAATCACCATCTCCTTGAAGCTCATGAACTCCTATCTCTTCAACATCTGGCATATTGTTACCGTTTTTATCTCCAGTATATTCAAGATATATAGCTTTTTCACTTTCATTGTTTGAAAACAAATCTCTACTTTGATTTTTATAGCAAGTAGTGATAAGTTTTTTAAGTCCTAATTTTTCAAAATTGTAAGAAAAATAGTGAAAAAAATTACTAACCCTTGGGTCATCACAATTACAATAAACAACTTTATCTTTAAAATGTTCTTTGTAGTGTTTGAGTTCTCTTTCTATATCTTCGAGTTGAGTATAAAACTCATCATTTTTCCCTTTTTTTGCATTATGCAAGTTTTTATTTGAATCTTTTTTTGTTGCATTTTCTTTTGGCATATTCTACACTTTTAATTATTTTCGTTTATATATTCGACATATTATATTATAAATACTGAATATTACAACCAAAAGTATATATTGAGTTGAATATATCAACCGTTGCTTTGTAAACTCTCGAAATGTAACCTAGCATTAAAAAGTAGGTACAAAATGACACAAAGAGATATGGCAGGATATTTAGATATTGATAGGACAACTTTATATAATTGGAAAAAAAATAAACCAAACCTCTACAAAACAGTAATGAAAGGTTTGGCTTTTGATGAGATGATAGAAAAAGCTGAATCAAATCTCAAAGAGCTTAAATCTCTTCAAGAGGAGTTTGGGAAAATACCAGATGTATATAAAAAGAATAAATAGAAACCTTTTTCGATACAATCACGAAAAAATAAAAAAGGGTTCTTTTGTTTGTGATATATATAAATAATAGGGATAACTTTCTCCCATAACTATGAGAAAATCAAACGACTTAGTAACAAAAGATATTAAAAAACTTATCATCCAAATAGCAATCCCCTCAAGTGTTGGGATGTTTTTCAATACTATGTACAATGTTGTCGATACTTTTTATGTTGGACTTCTTTCAACTGTCGCCATATCAGCACTCTCCTATAGTTTTATAGTTTATTTTATGTTACTTTCAATTAGCTTTGGACTCTCTTCTGCTATTACTGTGTATGTAGGCAATTCTCTTGGAAAAGGGAGAAATTCACTTGCTACAATCTATGCGACAAATGGGATGAGTTATTTTGCGATTGTTTCATTTTTACTTTGTATCTTTGGATATATTTTTAGTGAAGATATCTTTAGTTTAATGGGGGCAAAAGGGGAAGCATTAGAACTTGCTCTTGAATATACCTATGTGATTTTGATTGGGACTATTCCCATGCTTCTCGGACTTGGGGCAAATGCGGTACTTGTAGCAAGAGGAGATACCAAAAGTTATAGAAATACTCTTATTTTTGGATTTTTTCTTAATCTTATTCTTGACCCACTTTTTATGTATGGATATGGGATAATCCCAGAGTTTGGCTTCAAAGGTGTAGCCATCGCCACTGTTTTGATACAGTTTATCAATTTTTTCTATATTTTTATGAAATTTTATGAAACAAAGCTTTTCAATTTCCAAAGCTTTTTTACCCATCTTCCAAACCTAAAATCATACAGGCATCTTACCTCTCAAGCGATACCAGCTAGTTTAAATATGTTTTTGATGAGTTTAGGGACGATGATTGTCTCCTATTTTGTCTCAGATTATGGGTACAAAGAGGTGGCAGCTTTTGGGATAGGATATAGAGTAGAGCAGATTGTTTTACTACCTATGCTAGGACTGAATATTGCAGTATCTACAATAGTTGCTAATAATTTTGGGGCGAAAAATTTTGACAGAATAGATGAAGTGATACGAAAATCACTTATTTATGGCTATCTTATGAGTGGGATTGGAGTTGTTCTTTTAGCAATTTTTGGAAGATATATTGTGATGATTTTTAGTAGTGATAGTGTTGTACTTGATGTTGCTTATAGTTATGTGGTAGTTGAGAGTATTATCTTTTTTGCTTTTATTACTATTTTTATCTCAAACTCTACACTTCAAGGGATAAAAAAGCCTCTTGCTGTCCCTGTTATCAGTTTTTATAGACAAATTTTGATGCCATCAGTTATACTTTATTTTGTGGTAAAAGTTTGGCATTTGGATATTGTTTTTGTATGGCTTTCTATGATGGTGATTGTGTATAGTGCTGCAATAGCTATTTTTATCTTTACAAAAAGAAAGTTACAAGAGGTTAAGAATTTTTAATTCTTGTAGCAAGTTGTTCAGGTAAAATTCCCAAACTTTCCTCTAATAATTTTGTATCTCCATGTTGAATATAGATATCTTCATACTCAAAAGTAGTGAGTTCAATTTGTAGTTTTTCTTCATTTAAAAACTCTAAAATTGCACTTCCAACCCCACCTTGTTTTTGACTATCACTAAAGATATACCATTTGTTTGTAGTTGTTGCTAAAGTTTTTAAGAGTTCCCTATCAAGTGGTTTAACAAATCGTAAATCAACTATTGTGATATCAAGTTCAAGTAGTTTTGAAGTTTCATAAGCACGACTTACTCCAGCTCCATATCCTAAAAATGCGATATTTGAATTACCACTATCTAAGATTTCCCCTTTTCCATAAATAAATGAGGTTGCTAGATATGGCAACTCTTTAAAAGCACCTCGTGGGTATCGTATCGCACAAGGTGAGCTTAAATTTGCTCCAAACTCTAAACTGAGCTCCAAAGTTTTACTATCTCTTGGAGCAAGAAGTGTCATATTTGGTAAAAATCTTAAAAAACTTATATCAAATTGCCCTTGATGAGTTTCCCCATCAGCTCCAACTATTCCAGCCCTGTCAATCGCAAAAGTCACCCCCAAATTCATCAAGCACACATCGTGGATGATTTGGTCAAATCCCCTTTGTAAAAATGTAGAATAGATAGTTACAAACGGTTTAAACCCCTCTTTTGCCATAGCTGCCATAGAAGTAACAGCATGTTGTTCAGCGATAGCTACATCCCAAAAACGATTTGAAAACTCACTCATAAGTTTATCTATCCCTGTACCACTTGGCATCGCTGCAGTTACACCAACTACTTTTTCATCATTTTTTGCTAAGTTATATAGTGCTTCACTAAAAACTGCTGTGGCTGACTTTGCACCCTCTTTTTTTTCAAATTTCCCAGTAGTTATATCAAAAGGTCCAACACCATGCCAATGTTCATGTTGCCCTTCAGCTATTTTATAACCTTTCCCTTTCATTGTTCTTGCATGAACAATCACTGGTTTTCCAAAGTTTTTAGCAAGAGTTAGAGTATCTATAACCTCTTCTAAATCATGTCCATCAATTGGACCAATATAATCTATCCCCATCTCCTCAAAAAGCATCCCTGGAGTGATAAGTTTTAAACTCTCTTCAAACCTTTTTGCTAAATAAATTGAGCCATCAGGAAGATTATTTCTGATAAATTTATCCACCCTTTCTTTAAATCCTTGGTATGATTTTCCTGCAAGAAGTTTACTTAGATACTTACTAATAGCTCCAATAGGTTTTGCAATAGACATCTCATTATCATTGAGAATAATCACCACTGGAAGTTTGAGATCCCCTAGTTCATTGAGTGCTTCATAGACCATTCCAGCAGTCATGCTTCCATCACCAATCATCACCACAGGGACTTTTTTTTCACCTTGAAGTTGATTTGCTTTTGCTGCACCAACTGCTAAAGAGATACTTGTAGAGGAGTGTCCAGCGACAAAATAATCACTTTTGCTCTCTTTTGGTTTTGTAAAGCCACTAAGCCCACCAAATTGACGAATTGTTTCAAATTCTTCCCATCTTCCAGTAAGAAGTTTATGTGGATAGCATTGGTGTGATACATCAAAAATAAAAGGGTCATAAGTGCTATCAAAGACTTTATGCATCCCAATAGTAAGCTCTACGGCACCAAGAGTTGAACTAAAATGACCACCATTTCGTGATACCACATCGATGATACGATTACGAATATCTTGTGCTAAAGTTTCTAATTCTTTAGTGCTTTTATTTTTTACATCTATCATCTATTTATAGCCTTTCTAATCAACTTCCCAAAAAAAATTTATCCAAGTGGTTGCTTCTTTTATCATAAAATCTGGCTGTATTATGGCACTTTTTTTGTAAAATAAACAGGCAACTTTACAAGTTAGCTCTGGAAATTTATTTTTCAAAATCTTAACAATAGTATCGATAGTTTCACCACTATCAACAATATCATCCACTAAAAGAATTTTTTTGTATTTGTGTAAATCAGGGATATTAAAAACTTCGCTTTTCTCTTTTTTTGTTTCCTTCTCATAAGAGATAGAGTTTATTGAGAAAACATCTCTAAGTTCAAGTTTTGTAGCCAAAAAATGAGTAAGGGTAAGTCCACCCCTTGCGATTCCTACTATTGCTTCAAAAGTTTCATCTTCAAAACTCACACAAAGTTCATCAACATCAACTTTAAATTCATCATATCCGTAATAATATTTTTCTATCAATTCTTAGCCTAAAATAGCATCAAGTGCTTTGAAAACTTTTGTATTTTGTTCATTTCGTCCAATAGTGATTCGAATAGCATTGAACCCATACCCAGTCATATCTCGCACAATAATCCCTTTTTTAAGAAGTTCAAGTGCTACCTCTTTTGAAGTGTAACCATCCATATAGATAGTGATAAAGTTCGTATATGATGGGATAAATCTAAATCCTTTTGAAGTTGCATATTCTTCATATCGTTTCATCTCTTCAAAGTTTTTTTCAATCCCCATAGTTACAAATGACTCATGTTTGAGTGCTTCAATAGCTCCAGCTAGTGATAAAGTCGTGATATTAAATGGTGGTCTTACTTTATGTAAAACACCGATTATTTCACTATTTGATATCCCATAACCTACCCTCATCCCACCTAGTCCATAAGCTTTTGAAAAAGTCCCAAGGTAGATAACATTTGGATATTGAGCGATAACCTCACTAGGTACTATTTTCTTTGCCCCATCTTTATAGCTTGCAAATTCTTGATAAGCACCATCAAGGATAACTAAAGTATTACTATCAATCTCATCTAAAAACTTATATACATCTTTCGCATCAAGACACTCTCCAAGAGGATTGTTTGGAAGACAAAGAAAAATAATATCAGCTCCCTCTTGTTTATAAATAGTTCTAAACTCATCAAGATTATGTGCATCACTTGGCGTTTTTAAGATAGTAGCTCCTACTTGTTTTGCATAGATTTCATACATTGCAAAAGTAGTTTTTGCCATCAATACTTTGCTACCTTCGTGACATTTTGCATGGATACAAAACTCTATCACTTGATCACTTCCAGCACCTATTACAACATTGTTACTTTCAACGGCATATTTTTTTGCTAGTGCTTCTTTGAGTTCATACATAGAATCATCTGGATAGACAAAGGCATTAACAGCTTTTCTTGCTATCACATCAGCAACAGCGTCACAAGTCCCATACGGATTCTCATTGGATGCTAATTTTACTATTTCATGTGGAGCAATACCATACTCTCGTACAACTAACTCTATTGGTTTTCCTGCTTCGTAAATACTTACATTGTCTAAACTTTTATTAAATATCATCTGCTTCCCTTACATAGCTTCCCAAAAATTTTATCTCATTTGGAAATTGATTAAATATATTTTGTACCCTTTGGTCATCTTTATGAGCATTGAACTCCAAAAAGAATGTAGATATACCTTCAACGATATGAGATTTTATTTTTGTAAGATTTATTCCCTCTTTATCAAAAATATTCAAAAATCTCACTAGTGCTCCCGCTTCATTCGAAAGTTGCACGAGAATTGAAGTTTTATCATCGCCACTTTGCCCATTTAGGAAATTAGATATTATCAAAAATCTTGTTCGATTATTCCCTTTATCTTCAATATTTTCAAATAAAATTGGTAAATTGTACATTTTTGCCCCAACATGAGAGCAAATTGCCGCACTATTTGGTTCACTCATTGCAAGTTTTGCAGCCTTTGCTGTACTTTCAACTGGGATAAGTTCACACTCTGTTAGTCCAAAATCTTCCAAAAAATTACGACACTGATCAAAGGCGATATCTTTTGAATAGATTTTTTTGATATCTTTTACTTTATCACAAGTTGATGCAAAAGTATGGTGAACATCAATCATCACTTCAGCTATTATTTTAAGGTCATAATCACCAAAACAAGTGATAGTGTCACTTACGATTCCATTGCTACTATTTTCAATAGGAATCACTCCAAATCTAGCTTTTCCGCTCGCAACTTCTCTAAATACACCTTTGATACTTCCAATAGGAAGATAAGAACTCATAGCACCAAACCTGCTCTCCGCTGCTTGATGGGTAAAACTTCCTTCAGGTCCAAGATAAGCTATATTTTCAGGTAATTCAAGATTTCTACTGATAGCAAAAATCTCTAAAAAAAGAGCTTCAATAGCAGCACGATTTAAAAGACCATTCATTTCACTTGACCTTTTTGTAAGTCTTTCGATAATTGACTTCTCTCTTTCAGGTCTATAGATTGCTCCGCCACTTTTTGCTTTTACAAGACCCACTTTATGAACAGTTTCCATTCTTTGGTTTAATAAATCTAATACTTTATCATCAATACCATCAAGTGTCGCCCGTAATTCATTTAGTTCAATTTCTTCTCTATTCACACCAATGTCCTTAGGTTTATAAATAATCTTTTTCTAAAGCTATTAAATCTTCAAATGTTTCTCTTTTTCTAATCACTTTATCAACTCCATTTTGGAGTGCAATTTCAACAACCCTTCCTCTTGTATTGTAGTTACTAGACATCGTAAAACCATAAGCCCCAGCACTATAAATTGCGATTAAGTCATTATGTTCAGTAAGTGGTAATTGTATATTCTTTGCAAAAAAATCGCCACTTTCACAAACTGGACCTACTACATTACAATCACTTACATTTTCTGATTTGTTAAGTACTTCTATTTTGTGATAAGCATTGTAAAGACTTGGTCTTATAAGATCATTCATAGCACCATCAACTATAATAAATCTTTTTTTACCATTAATTTTTTCGTATAAAACTTTGGTAACAAATGTTCCACTATTGCCAACAATAAATCGTCCTGGTTCACAAACGATTGTGATATCAAGCCCATAAATAGCCTCTAAAATAGTTTGGGCATACTCATAAGTATCGATAAGTATCTCATCTTTATAAACAATCCCAAGACCTCCACCAACATCAAAAAAACTAAGTTCAATATCAAGAGCTGATTTAAGGTTTCGTACCAAATTAGCTACAATATTGACAGCTTCTTTAATAGGAGCTAATTCAGTTAACTGGCTACCAATATGACAGTGGATACCAACAGGATCTATAAACTCACTCTTTTTAGCTTTAATATACATTCTTTTTGCCGTATCTATATCAACTCCAAATTTATTTTCATGAAGTCCAGTAGAGATGTAAGGATGTGTTTTTGGATCAACATTTGGATTTACTCTTATGCTTATTCTTGCAACTTTTCCAAGCTCTTTAGCTATCGTTTCTACTCGCCCGAATTCTGCTTCACTTTCAAGATTTATCATCAAAATATCAGCGTCTAGTGCCTCTTTTATCTCATCATCAGTTTTTCCAACACCACTAAAAATAATCTTGTATTTTGGAATTCCAGCAAGTAATGCTCTTTTCACTTCCCCAATACTCACACAATCAGCTCCACTTCCAAGATTTCCTAAGTGCTTGATAACACTTAGATTGGAATTTGATTTGACTGCATAAGAGATAAGCGATTTTCTTGCTTTAAAAGCATTTTTTAGTTCATTGTATTGGTTTGTAATATGGTCAAAATCATATACATAGTATGGTGTCCCATATTTTGTAGCTAATGTTTTAAAATCTATTGACATTTTTAGTTATTTCCATCCCAAGCAATTTTTGGTTTTCCATCTTCATCAAATTTAACAGCAGGCATCCCCATAACATTAAATCCACCATCAACATAATGGATTTCACCTGTAACTGCACTACTTAAATCTGAAAGAAGATACATTCCACTATTTCCAACCTCATCGATTGTTACATTCTTTTTAAGTGGACTATGTGCTTCGTTCCATTTAAGCATAAATCTAAAGTCACTAATTCCAGCTGCTGCTAAAGTTTTGATTGGACCTGCTGAGATTGCATTTACTCTTATTCCATCTTTTCCTAAATCTTCAGCAAGATATTTTACAGTCATCTCTAAAGCTGCTTTTGCTACACCCATAAGATTATAGTTTGGAATATATTTTACCCCTCCATAATATGAAAGTGTAAGGATTGAGCAATTTTCACTCATGATTGGCTTGAGTTCTTTTGTAATCTCAATAAGACTAAATACTGAGATATCCATAGCAATATCAAATGCGTTTTTACTTATTTCATAAAATCTTCCACTTAGACCCTCTTTTGGAGCAAAAGCAATAGAGTGAACAACAAAATCAATCTCTCCTAAATCTCTTTTTAATGCCTCTGCTAAATCTTTAATCTCTTGTGGATTACTCACATCACAAGGATATACCAAATCGCCACTTCCAAACTCCTCAGCAATAGGAACAACTCTTTTTTTCAAACTATCATTCAAATATGTAAAAGCTATTTTTGCACCCTGAGCTGCACAAGCTTTTGCTATCCCATATGCTATTGATTTATCATTAGCAACACCTAAAATTACCCCTTTTTTCCCATTCATTACCATTATCTATTCCTCCATATTACATGTTAATTTTTTTGAATCTTTATCCATTTTATTTGCGATATATATCATCTTTTTAAAATCTTCCACATCCCAACTAGCAGTTCCAACAAGTACACCATCAACATTTGGAACTTCCAAAATATCTTGTAGAGTACAAACTTTGACACTTCCACCATAGAGGAGTGGTTTTGTTACTTTTTTCTTTATTTTTTTGTGAATGATTGCTATATCTTCAGTTGTAGCACTTTTACCAGTCCCTATCGCCCAAACTGGCTCATAAGCTAAGATAAGATTTTCATAACTCAAATCTATCCCATCAAATTGTTCCCAAATATACCCCAAAGTTTCAGTCATCCCACAATTTTTAACCTCAAGAGGTTCTCCAAAACAGTAGATGATTTTGTATCCCATCGCTTTGTAATAATTGTATTTGATAATAATATCTTTTTGAGATTCACCTAAGATATGTCTTCTTTCGCTATGTCCAATAAGGATAGTTTTTATTCCAAACTCATCAAAATGAAGAGTTCCTATCTCACCTGTAAAAGAACCACTTTTTGTTGGATACCCATTTTGAGCCCCAATTATAAGATTTTCTCCTACTTCAAAAGTATCAAATGCCGTTGATGGTGGAAAGATAAAAACATTATTGTCTATATTATTAATTTTTAAATAATTATCAACATCAACAATAAACTCTTTTGTACTTTTTCTTGTATGAGTCGCTTTAAAATTACTTGCTACTATTTTTTTCATATCGAGATTCCTTCTTGATTATTTGTTGATTTTAACATAATATACCTATTAACTATCTCTACTACTTTTGATGCATATCCAAATTCGTTGTCATACCAAATAAGGGCTTTAATCATATTGTTGTTGATAACCTTTGTAAATTTTCCATCTATAATAGTCGAAAAGGGTTCTCCTTGAAAATCAGTTGAAACGAGTGGCTCATTAATATTTTTAAAAATATCATATTTTTGAGTTAACTCTTGTTTTTCTAGAAGAGCATTTAACTCTTCTAGCGATAGACTGTTTTCTACATTAAGTACAACATTGATAGCACCAACTGTTGGTGTTGGAACTCTTAGCGAACTTGAGGAGAGAAATGTTCCATTAAATTTTGGGAACACATAACTACAAGCTTCAATTGTTGTTGTTTTACTAGGAATGATGTTTTGTGTAGCACTTCTTCCAAATTCAAAGTTACATTTCACATCCCTATCACTACTACTGATACATTTACTATCAAGTGTTTTTTGGTGATTTAAAAGGGGATGAATAGTTACAATATCACCACTTGTAATTTTATAATTGTCATCTATTAGTTTTAAATAAGGTAAAAGTGCTGAAGCATTGCAAGAGCTAGTTGAGATTATTTTATGGGTTGGAAGAAGAGCTTCTTCGTTTGCTCCAAGGACTATGTTTATATCTGCTTCACTACTTGGATGGGTTAAAAAGATAGCTTTTACACCAAGGCCATTTAAAAAATCTTTACTGTAAGAGACACCACTAGCATCAATAATAATATCAATTCCAAACCCCTTATAATCTATCGTTTCTAATGTTGGATGATTTAAAATTTTTATTGATTTAGTGCTATTTTGTATAGTATTTTCTAGTGCTTTAAATTTATCATCAAGTTTCCCATAGGTGGAATCATAGTTGATAAGATAAGCAATATTTTCAATATTTTGATTTATTTCATTTATTGCAATTATCTCTATATCCTCCCTCAAAGAAAGCCGAATAATCGACTTCCCTATCCGTCCAACACCATTTAAAAGTATCTTCATTCTTCGATAATAAGTGCTTTTACACCTGGTAAAACTTTTCCTTCTATAAGTTCAAGTGATGCCCCACCACCAGTTGATATAAATGTCATTGCATCTTCATCACCAGTTTTTCGAACTAAATCAGCAGTATCTCCTCCTCCAACAACTGTTGTTGCATAACTTGAAGCTACTGCATGAGATATTTTTGTACTTCCTTTTGCAAATTTATCCATCTCATAAACACCCATTGGTCCATTCCACAAAATTGTATGAGCATCTTCTAATGCTTGAGCAAATAATAAACTTGTTGCTGGTCCAATATCAAGTCCCATCCATCCTTTTGGTATCTCTTGAATTGTGGTTGCTTTTGCGAATGCTTCACTGCTAAAAGCTTCAGCAGCAATAACATCAACAGGAAGATAAAATTTCACACCTAATTCCCTTGCTTCTTGCATAATCTTTAAAGCTTCAGGAATTAAATCATCTTCGACTAGTGAATTACCAATATCATGACCCAATGCTTTTAAAAATGTAAATGCCATACCACCACCGATGATGATTTTATCAACCTTAGGTACTAAGTTATAAAGTGCTTCTAGTTTTCCACTTACTTTACTTCCCCCTACTATACTTACAAAAGGTCGTTTTGGTTCTTTGATAATATGGTAGAAAAATTTAATTTCACTCGCCAACAAAAATCCTGCTGCTTTATGTTCTATATCAAAATATTTTGCAATCCCTTCAACAGATGAATGAGCTCTATGACTTACACCAAAAGCATCATTGATATAAACTTCAGCCATATCTGCAAGTGTTTTACTTAAAACCTCATCATTTTTTGTTTCACCTTTTTCAAATCTCATATTCTCTAAAAGTAAAATCTCCCCTTTTTTCAAATCATCTGCCATTGTTATTGTTTCAGCACAAATAACATTTGGTGCAAGTTTAATATCCATTTTAAGTAAAGTATGTAATCTTTTTGCTATTGGTTTTAAAGAATATTCCTCCTCATAACCACCTTTTGGTCTTCCAAAATGGCTAGCTATGATAACAGAACAGTCATTGTCTATACAGTATCTAATTGTTGGTAATGCACTTCTAATTCTTCTATCATCAGTGATATTTTGATATTCATCGACAGGGACATTAAAATCACATCTTATAAAAACTTTTTTTCCACTAACATCAATATTTTTTAATTCTTGTAATTTCACGAAATCTCCTTATTATTTATTTCCAACATAAACTGCCATATCAACAAGTCTCGTAGAGTATCCCCACTCATTGTCGTACCAAGAGAGTACTTTTATCATATTCCCCCCAACAATTTGGATAGTATCTATTGGGATTACAGTACTATTTGTTTCACCATTGAAATCACTTGAAACTCTGTATTCAGTATCAACAGCAAGTATCCCTTTCATCGATCCAGCTTCGGCTTTAAAAAATGCCTCTTTGACCTCATCGATTGTGATATCACATTTTAAAGTTGCTGTTAAATCTATCATCGAAACATTTGGAGTTGGAACCCTTACAGATTGACCGTTGATTTTCCCATTAAGATGTGGAAGTACTTTTCCTATAGCTTTTGCAGCACCTGTTGTTGTTGGAGACATATTTAATGCACCTGCTCTTGCTTTTCTTGGGTCTTTTTTATCTTTTGCATCGAGGATTGGTTGGCTACTTGTATAGCTATGGATTGTAGTCATCAAGGCTTTTTCAAGCCCAAAAGTATCATCAAGAACCTTTACAATTGGTGCAAGTCCATTTGTTGTACAACTTGCATTTGAAATTACACTTTGTCCAGCATAAGTTGATTCGTTTACACCATACACAAAAGTTGCAGTATCATCTTTTGCAGGTGCTGAGAAAATAACTTTCTTTACACCATTATCAAGATATGGTTGCACACTTTCTTTTGTTAAAAATGCACCAGTACACTCTAAAACTATCTCTGCTCCATAAGCAGCAAAGTCTATTTTAGCAGGGTCTCTTTCACTTAAAAGTTTTGCTTTTTGTTTTCCAATAGTAATATATCCATCTTTTACAACAATATCATTTCTAGTTCCATGCACAGTATCATATCGAAGACCATATTGAATCATCTCGTCAGTTCCACTTGCATTTGCTGCAACTAGCTCTACATCATCTCTATCTGCTATGATTCTAGCTACACATTTTCCAATTCTTCCTAATCCATTGATTGCAACTTTTACAGCCATAAATACTCCTTAATCTTATTTCAAAAGTTAAATAAATATAAATTATTTTAACCGATTTTACCTTATTTAAGCTATAATTTTTGTTAAAAATAGAGGTTTTAAATGGACATTGCAGTTTTTGGTGGTAGCTTTGACCCGCCTCATATTGGGCATGAAAAAATTGTTGATTTGGCACTTTTAGAGTTACCAATTAATAAATTATTTGTGGTACCCACTTTTTTAAATCCATTTAAATCAACTTTTCATCTCGATCCAAGTAAGAGATTTGAACTTTTACAAGATTTATTTAAAAAAAATAAAAAAGTAGAAATTTGTGATTTTGAGATTTTACAAAATAAAAAGACGGCTACTTTTGAAACAATTAATTTTTTAAAAAAATCGTATGATATTGATAAAATTTATCTTATCATTGGTGCTGATAATCTTAAAAATATACATTTATGGTATAATTTTTTGGAATTAAAGGAACTTGTTTCATTTGTAGTGGTTACTAGAGATGATAATGTTTTAGAAAATGAGCATCTTGACGATTTTATTCAGTTAATGCTTGATGTTAAAGTAAGCTCAACAGATTTAAGAAGAAGTCTAAATTTGGATTTAATTCCAACAAAATTAAAAGAAAAGGTAAAAGAAATTTGGAAGAAAGAATAGAAAGAATAGTAAATTTTCTTAGCGAAAAAAAAGCTGAAAATATTGAAACTGTAGATTTAAAAGGAAAGGGGTATATTGTTGATAGTGTTATTATTGCTACTGCACTTAATAATAAACATTCAATTGCACTTTTAAATTATTTAAGAGAAACTTTAAAACCATTAGGTGAAGAGTTTATAAGAGTTGAAGAGGATGGAGAATGGTCAATTATTGATATGGGAGATATGCTTATTCATATAATGACTGAGGCTCACAGAGAAAGATATAATATCGAAGACTTTTTAAAAGATGTAAAAAGAGGAACTTTGTAATCTATCTTTAAAAGATAGATTCTGCCCACTGAGTTATAGGTCCTCTTAGAACTTTTTTTAGTTTTATGGCATATAAGTTAACATATTCGTTTTCTTTTTTAGTTGATTTTAAAAGTGTTGTAAGTGCATTTGTATATTTATTGACATAAAAATTATCAATTTGTTTATTACTCCCAAGTACCACAACTTTACAACTACTATCTATCCTACTTAACACCATTTGCATGGTTTTATTAGACATATTTTGGGCTTCATCAACAATAACAAAGGATTCACTTAATGTTCGTCCTCTCATCTCTCCTACCCACATCGTTTCAATACTATAGTTTTCGATTGTTCTTTGGACTTTCTCGTTTACCTCTTCATCTGTTGGTGGTGTGTAGAGTTTTTTATTTGTATTTTTATTTTTATGTTCACATCTTGCCATATATCGTAAACTATCCATCAATGGATGGTTGTAGATTTTAAATTTTTCTTCAAGCCCAGGTAAATAACCTACATCTTCCCCTTTGTCAAGTGATTCGATTGAGTTTCTTATGTAGATAATTTTTTGATATTGTTTTTTTCGCACCATTTTGACTGCACTACTGAGGGCTAAAAGTGTTTTTCCACTTCCTGCTTTTGCCTCAACTATTACAATATTATAGTGTTCATCTAAAAGTGCATTTGTAAAAAATAATTGTTCTTTATTCAGGGGTGCTACAATTTGATCTCTAAGCTCAACCTCATTTAAAATATGAATCTTTTTATTTTTTATCGATGCGAGTAAAACTTGATCACTATTTTTTACTTTCAAGCAATATGAAAAATTATGGATTTCAAACTCTTTATCAACTAAAGTTATCTCTTTATTTTCAATAGTTTCCAAATCATCAAATACAATTTCACTATTTTTTATAAAATCCAACTCCTCTTCATCTTTCCCATCACCTTTTAAAAAGTTTGTTTTGATATTCAGTGAAGTTGCCCGTACCCTCGCCATAATATCATTTGAGATAAATTCAATATTTTTAGGATAATAGTTATTTGCAAAATCTGCAATCTCCAAAATCTTTCTATCGTTTGCGATGTGTAAAGAAACTTGTTTCGTATCTGTTGCATAGGTTTCTTTTGAGATGATATGAATAGCAAGACTACCAACTTCTAAAATAATAATTTTATAGTTATCTATCTCTTTTGAACTTACAATTTTACTATCTTCAAGATATCGTGCAAAACTTCTTGCTTGATAGTTTATCTCATCAAAACCACTTTTTTTAGTATCTATCTCATCTAAAACAATCTCAGGTAAGATGATAAGATTTTTACTTTCTTCACTCAATTTTGCAATATTTGTAAAATCTTCTAACAGGATATTTGTATCAACCACAAAATATTTATCAAAAGTTTTATTAAGCATCAGATACCTTTTTATTTAGAATTTTATAAATTACAAATCCAAAAAATAAACTAATTCCAATGCTAAAATATACTGGTACGGATTTTGTAATTACAAAAACAACAATTAAAATAGCAAAAAGTGTTGGTATTTCGTTGTATGCTCTAAAAAACTGCCCATTTTTAGTACATTCATCTTTATGTAATATTTTTCTATAACTTTCCAATGAAAAACTATAAATTATCATCAAAATCAATGTGAGTAATTTTGCAATCATCCAATCTTGCTCTAGTAAACTAGGATTGAAATAAATTAAAACACTACCACTTAAAATAGTTGCAATCATCGCAGGAAAACCAATAACTCGATAAATTTTATCCTCTTGAATTTTGACAACCTCAACAAACTCTTTTTTCTCAATATTTTCTACATGATAGACAAAAAGTCGTGGCATATAAAAAAGCATTGCCATCCAAGAGAGTACACTAATGATATGAAAAGCTAGAATTTCTTGATAATATTCCATTTATTTCCTTTAATTATCTTTTGATTTAATTTTATTGACCCATTCAAAAAGAGTTTTTTCAAAACCTATCTGATTTGTTTTATAATATGTCGTATCTTTTTCTAAATATTTTTGAGGACACCACCCACCAAAATCATGGGGATATTTGTATCCTATAGCATTATCTTTTATATGATTTGGAATAGACATTATTTTACCAGCTTCTATCTCTTGTAGTGCTTTATTGATAGCTAAATAGCTACTATTTGATTTAGGAGAACTTGCAAGATAGACAACACATTGAGCTAATATAATTCTAGCTTCTGGATAACCAATTTGTTTTGCACTTATTTGGGTGCTAACAGCAAGATTAAGAGCATTAGGATTTGCATTCCCTATATCTTCACTAGCACTTATTACCAATCGTCTTGTGATAAAATCGATATTCTCTCCACCATCAATAAGTCTTGCTAAGTAGTAAATAGCAGCATCAATATCACTTCCTCTAATTGATTTAATCATAGCACTAGCTAAATCATAATGGCTATCCTTTGAGCTCATTCCATCTTTTAAACTTGTTTGCCTTAACTCTTTTAATGTTTCAAGTGAAATATTTTTATCTACTTTATAAGCAAAATCAAGAAGATTTAACATTGCTCTTGCATCACCTATACTACTTGCAAGTAGATATTCTTTTGCATCTTCATCAATTAGTACATCGCTTAACAATTTGAGTGCTTTATTTAAAAGTATTGTTAAGTCTTGTTTGGAATGTGGTAAAAACTCAAATAAAAAACTTCTTGAGCGAATAGCGGATGTGAGTGTATGATAAGGATTTTCTGTACTCGCTCCAATGATAATAATCTTATACTCTTCCATAATTGGAAGGAGTACCTCTTGTTGATTTTTACTCAAACGATGTACTTCATCTATAAATATAAGGGGTTTGAGAAGGGAGTTTTCATATCGTTTAAATACAATTCGTAAATCATCAATTTTTAAAGTAGTTGCATTAAATTGATAAAAATCAGTATTGATATGTTTTGCGATAATTTTTGCTAGTGTTGTTTTACCAGTTCCTGGTTTCCCATAGAAAAAAAGATGTGGTAACTCTTTTTTTTCTATAAGTTTATAAAGTGGTTTATTAATTCCTATAATATGAGATTGTCCTACAAAATCATCTAAAGTTTTTGCATCTAAGAGATTAGTAAGATTTACCATCTTCACCTGATAATTCTTTTTTAAGGTCTTTCATATAAGCTCTCAAATTTTGATACTCTTTTCGTTCAAGAAATCTTACTTTTCCAGATGGAAGATTATTGAGTGTGATTCCACCATAATCTAATCTTTTAAGATCAACAACTGGTGTATCAAAATATCCAAAAAATCTTCTAAGTTCTCTATTTTTACCTTCACTTATTGATACTTTGAGTGTTGAGAAGTTTTCACCATTTTTTTGTATTTGATATCCATTAAATGGTGCAAATTCCATTGATGTAATATCACTATATTTATGTGCACCTTTTGATGCATTATCTAGTGTAAGACCATTTTGCATAGCTGATTCCATCGCTGGAGTTATACTCCCTGCAATTTTTACCTTGTAAATTCTTTCAAGATTTGAATGCATTAGTGCATTTGCAATCTCTACATCATCTGTAAGAAGTAAAACACCTTCACTTGCATAGTCTAATCTTCCAATCGGCAAAAAATGTGCATATTTACTTGGCAAGGTATCATAAATAGTAGTTCGACCTTGTGGATCTTTTTTAGATACTATCTCCCCTTTTTGTTTATTGTAAACGATGACAGTACTTGGTCTGCTTTTATCAACTTTTACAGTTCTTCCATTTACTTTTACGATAGCATCCTCTGCCACTTTTGTTGAAAGGTCTTTGACTATTTTATTATTTATCTCAACTTTTCCCTCTTCTATAAGTTTATCTGCTTCTCTTCTACTAAATCTACTATTGTGAGAGATAAATTTATTGAGTCTTATTAATTCTTCTTTTTTCATTTTATACCAGCTTCTATTAATTTGTGAATATGGAGAATTCCATACAATGTTTTGTCTTCATTTAACACGAGCAATAGTTGGATTTTATTATCTTCAATAATTTTTAAAGCTTCACTTGCAAGTATATTTTTGTCCGTTATAAATTTTGGATTCTTTGTGCAGATATCTTCAACTCTTTTATCAAGTGTAAAATCTTCTTTCATCATATATCGCCTTAAATCACCATCACTAAGTAAACCAGTTACTTTGCTATTTTCATCGATGATTATAGCACTTCCAACCCTACCTTCACTCATAGTAACAACCGCATTTTTAAGTTGTGTTCCATGTGAAACAATAGGAAGATTTTCTTTTTGGAGTAAATCATCAACTTTTACAAAAAGCATTTTTCCTAAGCTTCCACCTGGGTGGAAAGATGCAAAATCCTCTTTTTGAAAATTATTATGTTTCATAAGGCAAACGGCTATCGCATCACCTAATGCCATTGTAAGAGTTGTAGAAGATGTTGGAGCGATATCAAGAGGGCAAGCCTCTTTTTCAATAGAGATATCTAAAAATACATCTGCATAGTTGGCCAGAGTTGAATGTTTATCTCTTGCCATTGCAATAAGGGGGATATCAAATCTTTTAAGATGAGGAAGAATTTTGATAAGTTCTTCACTCTCTCCACTATAGCTTATTGCTAAAACTATATCATCTTTTCCAATCATCCCAAGATCACCATGCATCGCTTCAGTTGGATGAAGGAAAAAACTACTTGTTCCTGTACTTGCAAGTGTTGCTGCTATTTTGCTACCAACAAGTCCAGACTTTCCAACTCCCGTAACAATCAATTTACCCTTGCAAGAGGCAATTAATTCGATTGCTTGAGTGATATTATCAGAAATATTATTTGCGGCTCTTTCTAACTCTTTTGCTTCGGTTAAAAGCACTTCTTTCGCTATTGCAATATAATCCATCCAAAAACCTCCAACGAATTAAACTAAAGCGATTATTGAGCAATAATAGTTGGAACTATCATTGGATATTTTTTATATTTTCTTAAACAATGTTTTCTAACAGTTTTTCTTAGCTCATCTTCTAACATTCTATTATTTTCTAAGATGCCCTCTTTTGCATGAGCTAAATAATGTTCAAGCATATCTTCAATCTCTTTTGCAAATGCTTTTTCATTTTTTACATCAACAAGACCAAATGAGAGAACTTTAGGAGGAGCAACAACTTTTCTTTCATTGATACTTATTTGGGCTACAAGCATTACCATACCTTCATTTGCCATAGTTTGTCTATCAAGAACTACATCATTTGCAATTTTTACATTGTTTTGATTATCGATATACACTTTTCCAGTTTTCACTGTTTTAACTTTTTTCATAAATTTAGGTGTAATCTCAACTTGCTCACCATCACTTAAGATATATATATTTCTTTCAAGAACACCACAATCAATACCTGTTTGAGAGTGTTTTACCACATGGTTGTATTCCCCATGTATTGGTAAGAAGTATTTAGGTTTTACAAGTCTAAGCATTAACTTTTGTTCCTCTTGACTTGCATGTCCTGATACATGGATATCGGCATAATCTTGATAAGCAACTTTAGCACCAGCTTTTAAAAGTTGGTTGATTATTTCAGATACACTTGCTTCATTTCCTGGAATTGCTTTAGCCGAAAGTATTACTTGATCTTCTGGTTTAATTTTGATATGTCTATGCTCATGAATTGACATTCTAAAGAGGGCACTCATTGTTTCACCTTGGCTCCCTGTTGTAACAATTAAAACTTCTTTATCTTGATATTTATTTACTTCATGTGCTTCTATAAAATTATCTTTTGAGTATTTTAAATATCCTAAGTTGATAGCAACATCAATATTTTTCTCCATACTTCTTCCAATAACACAGATTTTTCTACCATATTTTAAAGCACTATCCATAGCTTGAGCTACTCTATGAAGGTTTGAACTAAAAGTTGACATGATAACTCGCCCTTTAGAAGCTGCAAATATTCTATCAAATGTAGGACCTACCGCTTTTTCAGTTTTTGTAAAACCAGTTCCATGAGAGTTCGTACTATCACTTAAGAGTGCTAAAACACCTTTTTCTCCATAATAGGCTAATCTATGTAAATCTGTTGGATATCCATCAACTGGTGTATGGTCAATTTTAAAGTCACCTGTATGGATAATAGTCCCTGCTTCAGTTGTAATAGCAAGGGCAGAACAATCAATAATAGAGTGTGTGATATGGATCCATTCAACTTCAAAGTCTCCAATTTTAATTGGTTTTCTTTTTTGAATAGCTCTAAAATAGCTTCTATGGTGTTTCATTTTATGTTCATCAAATTTCGCACCTATCATCTCTAAAGGTAGTGATGTCCCATATACAGGAACTTGGATCTCTTTGAATAAATATGCCATAGCACCAATATGGTCTTCATGAGCATGAGTGATACAAATACCAGCAATTTTATTTCTTATTTGTCTAAGATATGTAAAGTCAGGAATAAGAATATCAACTCCATGCATGCTTCCATCTGGAAAACTCATCCCCACATCGATGATAAGAGCAGTTGTATCAGTTTCAATAACCATCATATTTCCACCAATTTCACCTAATCCTCCAAGTGGAGTGACTTTGATGCTTGCGTTTGTTTTTAAGTTGAGTTTGTTATGAGGATTAAGTCGCTCTTTTTGAATTCTTTCGTTTACTTCAAATGCTTTTTTAGTATCATTTAACCAGCCATTACCTGATGTTGGAGCTTTTTTCTTTTGTGGAATAGTTTGCCCATTTGGTTGTTTTTGTTCATTTTGATTGTTATTGTTTGATTCTAATGTTGTATTATTATTTGTAGTAATAGTTGTATCGTTACTTGAATCGCTTTCTATAACAACCTCTTCATAGCTTGTATTTTCCATATTTTCCTCTTATCTATTATTGTATTTTTTATAAATCAAAATGATTTATAAACTAGTGTAAATTTGGCTATACAAAGATGAACTGAGCTCATGTGGTCTGATGTTCTCATTTATACCTAGTTCAATAAATAAAGAAGTTAATCTTTCTTTATCATAAGCAGAAGAGAGATTTTTAATAAGCTTTTTTCTTGGTTGTGCAAAAGCAACTTTTAGAAATTTATTCAATTTGCTATCGATACTTTTAGTCATATCTTTTCTAAGATAGATAACCGAAGAATCCACTTTTGGTGGTGGATTAAAACTTGTAGGCGGTACATTGACAATTACTCTATTTTCTAAACAAAGTAACTCTGAAATAACACCTAATGCTGAAAAATCACTATCTCCAGAAGTAACAGTAAATTTATCTGCAACTTCTTTTTGAACCATTACGATAATATTCTCACAATTACTATCGCTAAATGCATTTAAAATTATATTTGTCGCTATATAATACGGAAGATTTGCAATTAAGTCATACTTCTCTTCATATAGCGATGAGTTCTCATCCCAGACCTCTAAAACATCAGTTAATACCAAGTCTAGTTTTCCAGAATGTATCTCATCAATAAATTCTACCCTTAAGATAGAGTATAAATCTCTATCAACCTCATATGCTCTCACATCTTTGTACTTGACAAGTAGTTTTGTCAAATCACCTAAGCCAGGCCCAATTTCTACAATTTTATTGTCGTTTTTGGGCATCGATTCGATGATTTTTAGAAGGACAGACTCATCTTTTAAAAAATTTTGTCCGTACTTTTTCTTAGCTTTTATCATTTTCTTTTATCTTTCTATTTTTAAAAACAGTGAAGTCTATCAAAATAAGACTTACACTCTCTTTGATAATTATTTTTTATTTTCGTATTTCGCTAAAAATGCTTTGATATTTTTTGCTGCTTGTCTGATTCTCTTATCATTTTCAATCAATGCAATTCTCACATATTGATCACCATATTCACCAAAGCCAATCCCTGGAGCTACTGCTACATCAGCTTCAACAAGAAGTTTTTTACTAAATTCTAAACTTCCTAAATGTGCTACACAATCTGGTATTTTTGCCCAAACAAACATTGTGGCTCTATTCTTTTTCAGTTTCCATCCAGCTTTTCCAAATGCATCAATTAAAACTTCTTGTCTATGATTGTATTTATCAGTAATATCTTGTACACATTGTTGGTCACCATTTAATGCAACTGTTGCAGAGACTTGAATTGGTGTAAACATACCATAATCAAGCCAAGATTTAATTTTTTGTAATGCACCAATTAATTTTTGATTTCCTACAAAGAAACCAACTCTCCATCCTGCCATATTATACGATTTACTAAGAGTGAAGCTTTCAACCGCAACATCTTTAGCCCCTGGAACTTCCATAATTGAAGGTGTTTTATATCCATCAAAAGTTAAATCTCCATATGCAATATCTGAGATGATATAAAATCTTTCTTTTTTTGCCATTTCAACAATTCGAACATAAAATTCTGGTGTTACTGTTGCTGTAGTTGGATTGTGTGGAAAGTTTACAACAACATATTTTGGTTTTGGAGAACTATCTCTAAATACTCTCTCCAAATCTTCAAAAAATCTATCCTCGTCAACTTTGTAATCCTCATCAAAAATAAGTTCAAATTTAACAACATTTCCACCAGCTAATATAAAAGCATAGCTATGGATTGGGTATGTTGGATCTGGGACAACTGCAACGTCTCCCGGATTTGTGATGGCATATGCTAAGTGAGCATATCCCTCTTTACTTCCCATCGTCGCAACGCATTCTGTTTGTGGATCAAGGTCAACATTGTATCTTCTTTTATACCAATCAGAAATTGCAACTAGAAGTTTTGGGATACCCTTAGAAGCTGAATATCCATGAACTTTTGTTTTTTGTGCCGATTCAATTAGTTTTTTTCTTATGTGTTCAGGGGTATCTCCATCTGGATTTCCCATAGAAAAATCGATAACATCATGACCTGCTCGTCTTTGTGCCATTTTTAATTCACCCACTTGAGCAAAAACATATTTTGGTAATCGTTTTAATTTGTCAAATTCTATTTCGTCAAACATTTTTATCTTCCTTTGTAAGCTTATTTTAATTAATTTTGCTAATTATTCTAATTTTATTTTTGAATTCTAGCCAAAAAAACCTTTTAGTTCTAAAGGCTATTAGAAGCAAGAACCGATAACCCTCTTTTTAGATTTAAAAGTGTGTATCTATCACTTATTTTTACATATTTTGTATTTTTTGGTATTGCTACTTTGAGTGCTTCATGTACTTTATCTAGCTCAATTGTCCCTAATGCACTCAGTTCCTTATCATAAAATGAAATTTTTGGTACCCAATTATTAGAAGTGCTACTTGCAATTAAAAGTTCTCTTGAATTTGGTAGAGATAAAATATATGGTTCAAATGGCATTGGCAAAGTCAATTTTTCATCTAAAAGTACAACTTGAAGATTCTCTAATATACCATCTACGGCATCTATTTTGTACTCCCAATCAGTGTTGCTAATTCTATTTATATCGGTAATCGAGGCTTTAAATTTATTTAGTTCAGTGCTAAAAGTATATGGATCAAGTGGAAATTCACTTTTAAAATTTATTCTCCATACTAAATTACCATCGACATTTTGTATAAAATCTGTGAAATAGTAGGAATATCCAATATTTGAAAGAATATCCTTTACTATTTTAAATCCTTTCTTATTTGAATTAAGAAGTGAAAATGTTACCCTGATATCTGTTTGTTCTGGAAAGGAAAGGTTTAGAAAACCTTTTTCTTTTAAATTATTTAGGAGGCTATTGTAGTTTATATTTTTGTTGTCAAAAAAAGTGTTTTTATCCTTTATGAGATCATCAACAAGATTTTTGTGTAAAATATAACTCTCTTCTCCAATTATATTTATAACTTTATCCTCAATAAATTCAGCTTTTAGAGCCAAACTACTAAGGAGTGAAATGATAATAAATTTTTTAATCAACATTACTTTAAAGAGTGTATTAATATCCCAGCAGCAACTGAAACATTTAAGCTATCAAAATCATGTTCCATTTTGATAGAGAGTTTAATATCAAGTTTTTTTACAAGTTTTCCGGATAAACCATCACCTTCATTTCCTAAAAAAAGTGCTATCTTCTGACCTTTAGATTTTTCTATAGTTTTGATATCATAGCCACTTGCATCAGCACCAGCTAGTGTAAATTTGAGTTGTTTAAGTTCATTTGCTAAATCACTACTATTTTGTACGGTAGCTATTGGTAAATCAAGAGCTGTTCCACTACTTGTTCTTACAATTGGAGCCATATCAAGATTTTTAATCCCACAAATAACAAGCCCACCAACACCTAAAGCATAACAACTTCTAGCAATTGCACCAATATTTCCAACATCAGTTAAACCATCAAGTACAACAATAAAATCTTTTTTCTTTATTTCGCTAATCTCTTCAAAATAAAAATCTTCTATTTCAAGTAAGAATCCTTGGTGATTTCCACCTCGTGCTAAACTTTGTGCTTTTTTTTCATCAGGTCGTATAACCTTCACACCTACATCCATAAATTTTTTAAATATTTTTTTATCTAACTCTTTTGTTAAAAATATTTGTTTAATAAGCTTTGGATGTTTCTCTAAAACATAAAATACAATTTGTTTTCCATATACTATCATAGGGATGATTTTATCAAATCTATTATCCTATAAGGCTTAAATTTAATCTTTATCAATATCAAGTTTGGTTAAAATAGAAAAAAAGTATGGAAAAGATTATGAATAGTTTTGCAAAAAGGATAATACCATGTCTGGATGTTGACAATGGTAGAGTTGTAAAGGGTGTAAATTTTTTAGGGCTTAGAGATGCAGGAGATCCTGTTGAAGTTGCTAAAAGATACAATATTGAAGGTGCTGATGAGTTAACTTTTCTTGATATTGGTGCAAGCCATGAAGGGAGAGATACTATTGTTGATGTGGTAAAAAAAGTAGCGAAAGAGGTTTTTATCCCCCTTACTGTAGGTGGAGGAATAAGAAAACTAGAGGATATCTACAATCTTCTCAATGTTGGATGTGATAAAGTAAGTATTAATTCTAGTGCAGTTGTTAATCCAAACTTTATCAATGAAGGTGCAAAAAGATTTGGTAGTCAATGTATTGTTGTTGCTATTGATGTAAAAAAAGTGGCTGATGGAAGTTACCATGTCTTTGTAAAGGGCGGAAGAGAAGACACTGGACTTGATGCTGTTACTTGGGCTAAAGAGGTTTACAATAGAGGTGCTGGAGAGATACTTTTAACCTCTATGGATACAGATGGAGCTAAAACAGGATTTGAACTTAATATCACAAAACAAATCAGTAGTGCAGTTGATATCCCAGTGATTGCAAGTGGAGGAGCTGGAACGATGGAACATATCAAAGAAGCATTTACAATTGGTGGAGCAGAAGCTGCACTTGCTGCTTCAATTTTTCACTTTAAAGAGATAGATATTATGGATTTAAAAAGATATTTAAAATCAAATAATATTCCAGTGAGGTTATAGATGGGAAGATTTGATGATTTAGCAAAAGCTTGGGATAGTAAGCCAGAAAGAGTTGCTGGAGCAATGGTTTTTGTTGATAAGATTAAAGAACATTTAAAGAGAGATATGAAGAACTTTAAAGTTCTTGATTATGGCAGTGGTAGTGGTTTAGTCTCATTTGGATTTGCTAATGATGTTAGTAGTGTTGAAGGACTTGATTACTCTATTGGGATGATTGAAGTGTATAATGAGAAAGCAAAAAATATTGGTATGGAAAATATTTGTGGGTATATTCATGATATAAATACACAAGATTTAGAAGAAAATAAATACGATATTGCAGTAACAAATATGACAATGCATCATATCAATGATGTTGAAAGTTTTGTTTCTAAACTGGCAAAATCTTTACAATCAGGTGGGCAACTTTTTATTGCAGATCTTTACAAAGAAGATGGAACATTTCATAGCGATAATACAGATGTGGTTCATTTTGGATTTGAAGAAGAAGTTGTTTATAAAGCATTTGAAAGAGCTGCCCTAAAAGATATCAAAATTGAAAAATTACATTCTATTAAAAAACCTGACAATAGTTATGAGGTTTTTATAGCAATTGGTACAAAAGAATGATTGTAAGTGCTGGAGATAGTGAAACATTTGATTTTGCAACACCTATAGGTGTAGGACTCATAAATAGTGCCATTAATCTTACAAGATTATGTTTATTTGATAAGCCTGATTATTTGATATTCATAGGTAGTGCTGGAAGTTATGGAAAATATAATATTTTTGATATTGTTGAAAGTAGCAGTGGTGCGAATATTGAGTTGTCTTTTTTTGAAGATAAGAGTTATACACCATTAGATAATGTTATTAAAACACAAAATCTCACTTTTAAAGATGAAAGCATTGTAAATAGTTCAAATTATATCACGACTGATTTTGAAATTTCAAAACAATTTGAACAGTTCGGCATAGGAATAGAAAATATGGAATTCTTCTCTTTATGTAGTGTTGCTAAAGAATTTGATATTCCTATGGCTGGTATATTCGTAGTTACTAACTATACAAATCAAGATGCTCATAAAGACTTTTTAAATAATCATCAAGTTGCTCTTGATAAACTTGTTAACTATTTAGTAGAGAAAAAATTAATTATTAAAAAATAAAATGTTCCACATGAAACATTGAAATTATTCTAAAAGAAAAAAGATATATAAAAGAAAATAGGATTGATATGAAAACAATATATGACTATACACTAGAGGAGTTATCAAAAGAGATAAAACCATCTTTTCGAGCAAAGCAAATTTATAATTGGCTATATAAAAAATATGCAACTTCATACGATGAGATGAAAAACCTTCCAAAAGAATTGAAAGAAGAGTTAAAAGAAAAATACCCAATTGATATTTGTAAAATTATCAAGGAGGAAAAAAGTTCTGATGGGACAATAAAATATCTTTTTGAATTTGCTGGTGGACATACTGTTGAAGCTGTTTTTTTACTTATGAAAGATGAAGTAAAAGATGAAGATGGAAATATTGAACAAGGTGGGAAATATACTTTTTGTATCTCCTCTCAAGTTGGATGTAAAGTTGGATGCAGTTTTTGTCTTACCGCAAAAGGTGGATTTACAAGAAATCTTACTGCAGGAGAGATAGTTGCACAAATAAAATATCTTAAAAAATTAAATAATATCCCAGAAAATAAATCGGTAAATATCGTTTATATGGGTATGGGAGAACCACTTGATAATTATGATAATTTAGTCCAATCGATTAATATCATAAGTGAACTTGATGGACTTGCTATTAGTACTAGAAGACAAACTATTTCAACTAGTGGGATAAGTGATAAGATAAACAAATTAGCAAATTTAGATTTGGGTGTTCAGCTTGCTATTTCACTTCATGCTGTTGATGATGAGTTAAGAAGTGAACTTATTCCAATGAATAAAGCTTATAATATTCAATCAATTATAGATGCAGTGAAAAAGTTTCCAGTTGATACAAGAAAAAAGATTATGTTTGAATATTTAGTGATTAAAGATAAAAATGATGATATTAAAAGTGCTGATAAACTTATCAAACTTTTATCAGGAATCCCATCAAAAGTGAATCTAATATATTTTAATCCCTATCCAAATACACCGTATGAAAGACCATCAAGAAACAATATGGTAAAATTCCAAGAAAGATTGATAAGTAAAGGACTCCTATGCACTATAAGGGAATCTAAAGGGCTTGATATTAGTGCAGCATGTGGACAATTAAAGGAGAAGACAAATGGGGATACTTGATGCGATACTAGTAGTTTTCACATTAGCAGTAGGATTTGGTGGAGTATTTTTCTTTATCAAAATGAATCAAGATGAATTAAACAAAGATGAAAAGGACAGATAAAATGGCAATTACAAGATTTGCACCTAGCCCAACGGGATATTTACATATTGGAGGGCTTAGAACAGCTCTTTATAGTTATTTATGGGCAAAAAAAACTGGTGGAGAGTTTAAACTAAGAATTGAAGATACAGATATGGCAAGAAATAGTGAAGATGCAGTGCGAGCTATTTTAGAAGCATTTGAATGGGTAGGAATGCCAAGTGATTGTGTTATTGAGTACCAATCAAAACGAACAGATATCTATAAAGTGTATATCGATACATTATTAGAAAATGGTAATGCCTATAAATGTTATATGTCAAAAGAGGAGCTTCAAGCTTTAAGAGATAAACAAGAAGCTGCGAAAGAAACACCAAGATATGATGGAACTTGGAGACCAGAAATTGATAAAGTACTTCCAGAGATGCCAGCTGATATTGAACCAGTAATTAGAATAAAAGCTCCAACAGATGGGAAAATTGAATTTAATGATGGTGTAAAAGGTGCTATGAAATTTGATGCAAATCAAGTTGATGACTTTGTCATAGCAAGAGGAAATGGGATGCCAACATATAATTTTGTTGTAGCAATTGATGATCATCTTATGGGGATAACTGATGTAATAAGGGGCGATGATCACCTTTCAAATACACCAAAACAAATTGTAGTTTACAATGCTTTAGGATTTGATGTTCCAAAGTTTTATCATATCCCAATGATAAATAATCCACAAGGGAAAAAACTATCAAAAAGAGATGGTGCTATGGATGTGATGGAATATAAAAGACTTGGATATCTTCCTGAAGCACTATTAAATTTTCTTGTACGACTTGGATGGTCAAATGGAGATCAAGAGATTTTTAGTATTGATGAGATGTTAGAATTATTTGATCCAAACAATATAAATAAATCAGCATCTGCATACAATAGTGAAAAATTAAACTGGTTAAATGCACATTATATTAAAAATGTTTCAAATGGAAGATTGGCAAAAGAGTTAGAATTTTTTGATTTTCATTTAGTTGGGCATGATAAAAAAGAGATGATACTTGACCTTTGTAAAGAGAGAGCAAATACAATTGTAGAATTAAAAGAGAGCATTGAAGCTATTTTAAATGTTCCAAAAGAGTATGAACACTCTGGTGTAAGTAAATTTATAAAAGAAAATACAATAGAGATGTTAAACAAATATTGTGAACTTTTAAGTGGAAAAGAGTTACATATTGCTCCAGATGTTGAAGCTCTTACAAAACCATTTATTAGTGAAAACGGACTAAAATTCCCAGAACTATTTCAACCAATAAGAATAAGTTTAACAGGTGGAACACAAGCACCTTCTGTATATGATATCATAGCTATTTTAGGAGTTGAAGAGACAATTAAACGAATAAATAGTGCAATAAATAGTAATTTTGGAAGAGAATAAAGTAGTAAAAGATGAAAAAAGATAAAAAGTATTTTCTAAAAAAGATATCAAATTTTGCAATTGTTGGTGGATTTGGTTCACTTCTTATTCTTAATTTTGCAGGATGTGAAAATAAACAAGAACAACCACAAAATGAGTCAGCACTTTCAAATGTAAATGAGAAAAAGAATGTCTTTGTAGTTATCGAAAAAGATCAAGATGGGAAGTATAAAATTATCGATGAATTTCCAAGTACAAATACAACAATTGTCTTACGAGAAGATGGAAAAGAGAGAATTTTATCAAAAGAGGAGATTGATAGTTTAGTAGCTGAAGAATCTAAAAAGATTGACAATAACACTTCAGGACTTACAAATCCATCTCTTAGTAGTGGTGGGATGAGTTTAGGGGAAACTCTCCTTGCAAGTGCTGCTGGTGCTATGATTGGAGCATATATAGGAAATAAACTCTTTAATAATAGTAATTATGAAAACCAAAGAAGAACAAACTATAAATCACCTCAAACATATAGTAAAAGTGTAAATAGTTTTAATAAACCATCAAGTGGTGCATCAACTACAAAAAGTACCACAAATACAGCTAAAAGTGGCTATTTTAACAACTCAAATAAAGCACCTGCATCAAGCAGTACTTATGGAGCATAAAGTGAAATTGAAAGAACTTAAACCACTTACAAATAGTTATTTAGAATCTATTGGATTTAGTTGGCATACAGATTTGGATAATAGCTCTTATATCTCAAATAAATTGATTCAGCTGAGTGAACAAGAAGCAACAAATTTTTATGATGCGACAAATGAGCTTTATGATATGTTTGTAGAAGCTGGACAATTTGTGATAGATAATAACCTTTTTCACGAGCTTGATATCCCTTTTAATCTTGTAGAGATTATAAAAATGTCTTGGGAAAATGATGTTCATTGGCATCTATATGGAAGATTTGATTTAGCAGGTGGATTAGATGGAAAACCAATCAAATTGATTGAGTTTAATGCAGATACACCAACTTCCCTTTTTGAAACTATGATTATCCAGTGGGCGATGTTAAAATATAATGGATTAGATGAATCTAGCCAATTTAATTCTATTTATGAGGCAATTGGAGATAATTTTAGAAGATTTATTACTTTAAATAGTGAGATTGAAAAGTTTGATGAATACTATACAAAGCTCAATTGGAAAATACTTTTTTCTTCAATTAAAGGTAATATTGAAGAGGAACATACAGTCAAATTACTACAACATATCGCTTCTGAAGTTGGGTACAAAACCGATTTTGCTTTTGTTGATGAAGTCTCTTTTGGTGATGATGGAATTAGTAAATATGGGGAGATATTTGAATTTTGGTTTAAACTTATTCCTTGGGAAAATATTGCGATTGATGAGGGGGAGTTGGCTTTGATACTTACTGAACTTATCGAAAATCAAAAAGCAATTGTCTTTAATCCAGCCTATACCCTACTCTTTCAAAGCAAAGGGATAATGAAAATTTTATGGGATTTATTTCCTAATCATCCACTTTTACTTGAAACTTCATTTGAACCACTCCAAAACAAAAAGCAAGTTGAAAAGATGTGTTTTGGGCGAGAAGGGGCGAATGTAGCTATTATCAATAGTGATAATACTTTAGATAAAAAAACAGCTGGAGAGTATGAAAACTTCAAACCAATCTATCAAGAGTATGTAGAGTTTCCTAAAGATAAAGAGGGAAATAGCTATCAAGCAGGTGTTTTTTATGCTTATGAAGCTTGTGGATTAGGGTTTAGAAAAGGTGGAGAAATCCTTGATAATATGTCAAAATTTGTTGGGCATATTGTAGAATGAGTGGGGTTTAAAATCCGTTTGGATTAAA
>CAZHJR010000004.1:36322-38225 GCA_964533335.1 uncultured Helicobacter sp.
AAATTTGTTGGGCATATTGTAGAATGAGTGGGGTTTAAAATCCGTTTGGATTAAACCCTCCATCAAAACTAAAACCACTATCAAATGAGCTAGAAAAAGCTGGATTTTGATATCCATTTTGGACACTTAAAGTTTGGAGTTTGACAATATCATTTTTAATATCAATATTTTGTGGACACACCATATTGCAAGCCCCACACAAAGTACAGTCCCACACACCATTTGTTTGGATTGCATCAAGTTTAGATTTACCATCAAATTCTTTCACATCACTGAGATATCTATAAACTCTTGTAAGTGCGAATGGTCCTAAAAATTCTTGATTGACACTATAAACAGGACAAGAGCTATAGCAACTATTACATAAAATACAACTACTTTCTATATCTATCTTATCTACATCATTTTGAGTAGGTATCTCTTTAACATTAAGTGTTGATAAAAAAGCATTTGAGAGTTTGAGCTTATTTTTGATATTTTGATTATCAACTATTACATCTTTTATTATAGGAAGATTATTAAGTGGTGTTATCTCATCAAGTTCCTTTATGGAAGTTGTACAAGCTAAACTTTCAACACCATTGACTCTTACACTACAACTCCCACAGTTTCCACTTTTACAGCCATACTGAAAGCTAAAACCTTTGTTGATATGCTCTTTAATATAAACAAAAGCATCAAGGAGATTTGTTATCTTTTTATCAATCGTATAATCAGTATCATTTATAATTAATTTCATCTAGCCCTACTTTATTTCAAAATTATTATCAATAATTGTTGTTTTTTGAAAACTATCTATTGAAGTTGGAAAATCATTTCTAAAATGAGACCCCCTACTTTCACATCTATATAAAGCAGATAAAATAATTGTTTTGGCACAAAATAGAAGATTTCTAAATTCTAAAAAATCTTTTAAATTTGTATTAAATGTTTTTGATTTATCTTCAATTCCAAATGCTTTAAAATTTGTTATAAGATTTTCAACAAAATTGAGTCCACTTTCTAAGCTCTCTTTTGTTCTAAAAAGTCCAACATTATAAAACATCATTTCCCCTAGTTTATTTCTACTTTCATAAAAATCTAAAGTTGGGGAAGAATTAAAGAGAGTCTCTAAGTTACTTAAATTGTTTTCTAGAGCTATTGGATTTACTTTTATTATTTCTTTATTGGAAAGAGAGAAAGACTCGCCAAGTTTCTTTCCAAAAACAACTATCTCTAAAAGTGAATTCCCCCCTAACCTATTTGCTCCATGAACTCCATTTGAAGAAGCTTCACCAATTACATAAAGATTATTTAAAGAGGTTTTAGAGTTTTTATCACACTTCACACCACCCATTGTATAGTGTGTTGCAGGTGTTATTGGGATAAGGTCTTTATCCATCTGCAATGAAGTAAATTTAAAGATAAGTTTATACTCTTGAGGAAGTAAATGGAGAAGAGTTTCTTTACTAATATGGCGAAGATCTAAAAAAACCTCTTCATTATTAAGTAGTTTTTTGTATATTTCTCTTGCAACAATATCTCGTGGTAATAGCTCATCTACAAATCGTTTCCCATCTTTAGTGACTAAATAACCACCCTCGCCTCTTGCAGATTCACTAATGAGTATAAATCTATCTTTAAGTGCTGTTGGATGAAACTGAACAAACTCCATATTTTCCAATTCTACACCAGCTCTAAAAGCTGCCATAATCCCATCACCTGTCGTATCTTTACTATTTGTGGTAAAGCCGTGATAAACACCACTATAGCCTCCAGTTGCAAGAACAATATGTGAAGCAACCAGTTGCTTAATTTGCGATGTTTGTAGCTCAAGATAGGTGATGCCAGTTACAGTTGTATCAGTAACAATTAAATCTAGTAACATGGAGTGTTCTATTATTGGAATATCAAGTTTAAGAGC
>CAZHJR010000004.1:38325-41989 GCA_964533335.1 uncultured Helicobacter sp.
CAATTAAATCTAGTAACATGGAGTGTTCTATTATTGGAATATCAAGTTTAAGAGCGGTATCATAAAGTGTGTGAAGTATTTTTAGTCCTGTGTAGTCAGAACTATAGCAAGCTCTTTTATCACTTGCTCCTCCAAGTTTTCTCCTTGCGATATGGTTATTTTCATCTTTGCTAAATGGAACTCCTAAATTATCAAGCCACTCGATAGCCGCTTTCCCATTTTCACACATAAAAGAGATAGTCGCCTTATCCCCAATATCACAAGAAGATTTTAGAGTATCATCAATATGGGATTCAATTGTATCACTTGTATCACCCAAAACTCCATTGATACCACCTTGTGCTTGTACAGTTTGACAAGCAGTTGCCGATGATTTTGTTACTATAACTACAGATAACCCTTTTTGTTTTGCACTAATTGCACAACTAAGAGCTGCTCCACCACTTCCAACGATAATAACATCATAATCGCAAACTTTCATTATTTATCCCAAAACTCTTTAATTTCACTTTTTTGCTCATCTAAATCTTCTGATAAACTGATAGTAAAGTCACTAATATCTTTAGATTCATTATCAGATATTTTAGAATCTTGTTGCTTATTTGATAGTTGTTCTATATTTTGTATTATTGTTTGTTCTGTATTATGTTGTTTTATTTGCTCTTTTTTTTGTTTTTGATGTGATGGTTTGTTTAGTAAATGAGAATAATCAGCCATAATTTTTTCATAAACATCAAAATCAAGCATTATAAAAGAGGGTTTTCCATCCCTTAAGATAACAGCTTTTTCTATCTCTTTTTCTTGTAGTTTATCAAATATTTGTTTACTTTGTCTGATTAAATGGGTAGATGAAAACATCTCATTTGAGGAATATCGTAAATAGTTCATAAATCTCCTTACACAATATAATTTGTAATATTATATGTATTATAGTTTAAAAGAGATAAAACTATTTATTAGCAAGTTTTACATGATTCTAATGTAATTGTAAAACAAGCTCCTTTGTAATCTTTCCCATTAATCTCATAGATATTATTTTGTGCACTTATTGTTCCACCAACTTTTTCAATGATTGTTTTAGACATATCAAGCCCTATTCCTGTACCATGATTATCATCTTTAGTTGTGACATATGGTTCAAAAATTGTACCAATAATTGTTTCATCAATTCCACCTGCATAATCATGGATTTGTATTGCAACAGTATGTTCTTCTTTATTTCTAGTAGTTTTAACTACGATGTTTTTAATATCACATTGAACAGAAAGAATTTGATCTCTTGCATTATTTAAAATATTGATGATAACTTGATTGAGTTCATTTGAATAACCACTTGTAAAGCAATTTTCTTCTAAATCTAAAATCAAATGGATATTTTGATTTTCATAAATTTTTCCAACAATTCTATATACTTGCTCTATCGCAAGATTGACATCATAGCAAGTAATTTGTTTAGGTTTAAAAAAGTCTCTAAAATCATTCATAGTTAGATTCATATTCTCAATTTGCAATTCTATATTTTCTGTTTGTTTTAGAACTTCATCAAGGTCTAATACTCCAATCCCTGTTTGAAGCTTTAAAGAACTATTTGCCATAGAGATACCATTTAGTGGTTGTTTCCACTGATGGATAATGGCAGCCATCATATCTCCAAGTGCTGCACTTCTGTTTTGTAAAATTATTTGTTTCTCTTTTTGAAGATTTTTTGCCACTTCATCTTTGATGCGAGCATCCAGTTTATCATTTTCATCAAGAAGTTCATTTTCTCTTTTATAAAGGACAATCGAATAATAGATAATTAAAAGGAGGAATCCAGCACCAATCAAGCCTAAAATTTTTAGTTTCAACACATTATTTGCTTTGTAAGCTTCTTCAAGTGGTGTGATAACCTCTAAGACCCCTCTTCTATCTCCAAGCTTCCAATCTTTTTCCCAAGTTCTATCTGGATGAGCATTGTGGCAATCAACACAAGACTGGTCTGTCATAAAATCAGTTACAGCCACCCTTACAACAGGTTTGCCATCAATCGTATCAAGACCAACATAAATACCATCAGTATTCTTTTTTGTATATTCTAGTATCTCTTTTTGCTTCGCATCAAGTGGGGTTCCTAGTTTTGGCTTAAAAGGGTATTCGCTATAGAATCTAAATTGGGTATGTGTATTAGCACTAAAAATATGACTTAAATCATGAATTGTAGTAGTTGGAAATGGCAATACCCCATTTACTCCTTTATGAGCATAGTCAAATTTAATATTTGGAGCAAACTCTTTGATATCTTTAACGACATTTTTTAGATAATACTCTCTTGTTAATTTGATTTGTTCTACTGTATCAATGCTGTTGTCTTTAATTAATTCAATGGTGTTTTTCTCTGTTAATTGTGGGATAGTTATAAAAAGAGAGATTAAAACGACAACTGAAACTGAAACAATCGAGATAATAATTTTATTTTTTAAAATTTTTTTGAGCATTTTGTTCCCTTTGACTTTATCGTAAATCTTCAAATGAGTCATTGAGAATCACGATAGTTTTCTTGACTGGATTGTAGCTAAAACGACTATCCCCTGATTTGATTGCATCATATAAAATTTGTTTGATTTGATTATTGCTTTTCCCCCTCTTTCTCATAAGCAAAAGAAAATCGTTCAACTCTAGGCTCTTTGGTTGTGAATTATATATATCATTATTAGTTGTGTTATTATATGTATTATAATTTGTATTTGGAGATGGTTTTGATTCTAGATTATTTTTACTTTTGTAAAGAGTTTGCATTTCGTTGTAAGCTCTTTGGAGGAGTTCAACTTCACTTTTAAAAACTTCTATAAGTTTATTGTGTGTTTGCTCCATCCTTTGTATCTCTTGTTTGTGCTGGAAGCCCATCCATCTAATAGCTCTTTTAAGTAAGCTTATTTGCTCATCTTTTACCTTAATGATTTCAATATTAGCATTGTTATTTGTATCTTGACTTGTAGCTTTAGGTTCTTCGATATCCACATAAACAAAAGTTTTTCCATCTTTTACAACAGATTTAAGTTTATTTGTTTTAATTCTATAGTGGACACCTTGTACAGATATCCCTAGTTTTAAAGCTGCTTCATTTGTTGATAAAAGGGTAAGCAAAAAATATCCTTAACAGTCGTTGCTATCAATCGTAATAACTGTGTGGACATTTCCTCTTGGATTAAAATCTGCTACAACTTTCATCCATCTAGGAGACAGTTTGTTAAATAATGTATCATAGATTTCATTTGCTGCATTTTCGTGCGAGATATGTCTTGTCATAAATGAATTGATATAAAGCTTTAAGGCTTTAAGCTCTACCACTTTTTCATTTGGAATATATTGTAATTTGATTTTTGCAAAATCAGGATACCCACTTCTTGGACAAAGAGCAACAAATTCTGGAAGTTCAATATCTATAACATAATTTTTTGAATGTTCATTTGGCCAAAAATTTTCCTCTTTATCTATATCAAATTCTGCAATCTCTTTTTCACCATATTTCATCATATTCTCCACTATTTTTTGAGGCTATTATATCAAAGCTATGATAAATTTTATGGTATAATCGAACTTCCTATTACCAACATGACAAAATAGATAAAATTTTAGTAGTTTTATTGTGAGTATTTTCAAGGCAGAAGTTTCAAGGAAACTTTTT
>CAZHJR010000005.1:0-1791 GCA_964533335.1 uncultured Helicobacter sp.
GTGGTGCGGACGGAGAGACTCGAACTCTCACACCAGTGGCACCAGCTCCTAAGGCTGGCGTGTCTACCAATTTCACCACGTCCGCATATAAAAAAGTGGTACTCCCTGCACGATTCGAACGTGCGACCTACGCCTTAGAAGGGCGTTGCTCTATCCAGCTGAGCTAAGGAAGCATTAAAAAGTTTGGAATTTTAACATAATAAACTTAAAAATAGATGGGGTAGATAATGGGGCTCGAACCCACGACCCTCGGAACCACAACCCGATGCTCTAACCGACTGAGCTATACCTACCATATAATAAGTTTCTATTAAAATTTAAAATAACAAATGGTCGGAGTGAGAGGATTCGAACCTCCGACCCCCTGGTCCCAAACCAGGTGCGCTAACCAGACTGCGCTACACTCCGAAAAAATGAACACCATTTAAAATGGAGTGGAATATTATCCAATTTATTTTTATTTGTCAATAGTTTTTAAAAGAAATTTGCAATTTTTGTAAAATACTGCAAATTCTTTCATATCTATTAATAATATTTCTAAAATTGAATCAATCCATCAATTGGAGAACTTGCTGTTGCATAAGGCTTTTTAGGAATTCTTCCTGCTTTATACCCAAGTCTTCCTGCAATTACTGCATATTTCATAGCTTCAGCCATAGCAATTGGATTTGTTGCACATGCGATAGCTGTATTTGTTAAAACTGCTTCTGCACCAAGTTCCATAGCAATCGCCGCATCACTTGCACATCCTACTCCTGCATCAACTATAACTGGTACTCTTACTGCATCTTTGATAAAAGCAATATTATATCTATTTTGAATCCCAAGCCCACTTCCAATAGGAGCAGCCAATGGCATAATAGCATCAGCTCCTGCATCTTCTAATCTTTTTGCAATAATTGGATCATCGCTAGTGTAAGCCATAATTGTGAAACCATCTTTTTTTAAAACTTCACAAGCTTTGATTGTTTCAATTACATCTGGATAGAGCGTTTTTTGTGCATCACCAATCACTTCAAGTTTAATGATATCTATCCCCGTAGCTTCTCTCATAAGTCTAAAAGTTGTAATAGCTTCCTCTGCTGTAAAGCACCCTGCACTATTTGGAAGTAATTTGATATTTGTATCTTTAAAATAATCTAATAAATTTTCTTCATGTGGATTTGTAATATTAACTCTTCTAATTGCTACAGTGATAAGCTCACTTCCACTTGCGAGTGTTGCTTCTCTTGTAGTTTGGAAATCTTTATATTTTCCACTCCCGACTATCAATCTACTATTAAATTCATATTTTCCTATTTTTAGTATATCGCTCATTTTTAACCTTTAGTTCAATTTTTGGCAAATCATAACGATGATTTTCTTTTATTAACCTTTTTATAGTCTCTTAATTCCTTCAATTAAATCTTGTGGTTTCATTGAGTAATCATTCAAATTATAACCCGCAGCAGAGAAACTATGTGCTAAACTTGCTGTAATTGCACTTTCAAGTGAAGTATATTTTTGGGCTAGAAGAGAACCAATAAGACCACTAAGAACATCACCACTTCCTCCAAAACTGAGCTTTGCCGTTCCAAAAGTGTTAATAAAAATCTTTTCATTTTGAGCAATAATCACATTTGCACCTTTTAAAAGCAATACTATTTTTGGATATTTTTGACAGAATTTTTCTACATAAAAAAATCTATTTTTTTGAAGTTCTTCAATTGAAATCACCCCAAAGCCACCTATTTGAAGCAATGAACAAAACTCTTTTGGATGGGGAGTTAAAACAATATTCTCTTGTTCTAA
>CAZHJR010000005.1:1891-4837 GCA_964533335.1 uncultured Helicobacter sp.
ACAAAAGGAATAACAGGAAAATCACAAGCTATTTTGTAAGCTTTTAGGGCATTGATTTTTAAAAGAAGATTATTTATATTCTCACTTATTGATTTATTAAATCCACTTCCAAATAAACATTCCACAACAACATCATAATTGTTTCCTATATTTTCAACAATTTGAACACCAATTTTTTTGGCTCTTTCCAATTGAATTATTGCCATAGGTGACTTCACCCCAATTGGTAATAAGAGTTCAACTTGATAGCTTCCAAAAAGGATTCGCCCTAAAGCTATCCCATCTGCTCCATTATTTCCACTTCCACTTATTATTAAAATTTTTGAATTTTTAGGAAACTTGTTTTGAATAAAACTAGCCATTGAATTCGCTGCATTTTCCATAAGCAAATCTTCACTAAGTCCAAATTGTTCATAACATCTTTTATCTAAACTACCTACCTCATCAAATACTTTTTGCATTATTTTTTCCTAAATTTCCAGCCATCTTTTTCTAAGATTTCGATAATTTTCTCTTTTTTATCACCTTGTATCTCAATCCATTCATCTGCTATTGTACCACCGCAGGCAAGTTTCTTTTTTAAAAGTGATAAAACATCTTTCTTTTCTTTTTCATCAATCTGAAACCTTCCAACAAGTGTCACTGGTTTTCCATTTCGCTTTTCAAAAGTAAAAACCAATTGATGTTGATTTTTTGGTATCAAATCTTTATTATTTGAATTATTAACTGTTTTCTTTGTTTCATAACTATCCTGTTCTAATTTAGCCCCTATGGTAAACATACTATAACTTTTCCTTATATAATAAACTTTTCATTTGTATAACAAAATAATAGCATTAAAAAGGTTCATTTTAGAAATAGTCTGATAGAATTCAAACCAAAATTTTAATTAAATATTTCCAAAAAAGGTAACAATTCTATGTCTATAATGATAAAAAAAAGAAACGGTAGAAAAGAAATTTTAGATATTACAAAAATTCAAAAACATACAATAGCAGCAACTGATGAATTAGATGGTGTCAGTCAAAGTGAGCTAGAAATTGATGCTCAAATTAAATTTATTGATGGGATGAGTTCAAGTGATATTCAAGATGCTCTTATCAAAACTGCTGTTGAAAAAATTGACATAGATGTTCCAAATTGGACTTATGTAGCTTCTAGACTTTTTCTTTATGACCTTTATCATAGAGCAGGTAAAGCAACTCATGGAATCAAAGGAAGTGCTTATGGACATCTCAAAGACTACATAAAAAATGGTCAAAAAGAGGGACGAATTATCCCAGAATTAGAAGCTGGATATGACCTTGATGATCTTAATAATACTTTAGTACCTTGTAGAGATAAATTATTTACTTATCTTGGAATTAAAACACTTAACGATAGATATTTACTCAAAAATTCTAAAGGGGAACCGATAGAACTTCCTCAACAAATGTTTATGGGAATTGCAATGTTTTTAGCTCAAAATGAAGCTGATAAACAAGAAAAAGCAAAAGAGTTTTATCATGTAATCTCTCAATTTGAAGTGATGCTCGCAACACCAACACTTTCAAATGCAAGAACGAATAGACACCAATTAAGTAGTTGTTATATTGGTTCATCACCTGATAATATTGAAGGGATTTTCGATGGATATAAAGAGATGGGACTACTCTCTAAATTTGGTGGAGGAATTGGTTGGGATTGGAATAGTATCAGAGCACTTGGCGGTGTTATAGACAATCACAAAAGTGCAGCTGGTGGTGTTGTACCATTTTTAAAAATCACAAATGATATCGCACTTGCAGTTGATCAACTAGGTACTAGAAAAGGGGCAATTGCCGTGTATTTAGAACCTTGGCATATGGATATTGTTGACTTTATCGATTTAAAGAAAAATAGTGGAGAAGAGCGAAGAAGAGCACATGATCTATTTCCAGCACTTTGGATAAGTGACCTTTTTATGCAAAGAGTTTTAGCAGATAGCCATTGGACACTGTTTGATCCATACGAAGTAAAAGATTTAAGTACACTTAGCGGTGAAGCATTTATTAAGAGATATGAAGAGTACGAAGCTGATGAATCTATCACAAAAGACCAAATGAAAGCAAAAGATTTATGGAAAAAAATTCTCACCTCTTACTTTGAATCTGGTAGCCCATTTTTATGCTTTAAAGATAATGCAAATAAAGCAAATCCAAATGCTCATTCAGGATTTATTAGAAGCTCAAATCTTTGTACAGAGATTTTCCAAAATACTGAACCAAACTACTATAAAGTAAGAATAGAATTTAATGACGGAACAATCAATCTTTATGATGAAAATGAAGAGATTAGAGTTGATAGTGGGGTAGTTAAAAAAGCAAATAAAATTACTGCCTTAGATAAAATTGGTGGAAAACAAATCTTTATCGTGGAAAAAGAAAAAATAGATGGGAAAACTGCTGTTTGTAATCTAGCAAGTGTCAATTTAAGTAAAATCCATACAAAAGAGGATATTGAGCGAGTTGTTCCAATCGCTATGAGGATGCTTGATAATGTGATTGATCTTAATTTTTATCCACTTAAAAAAGTAAGAGTAACAAATAATGCAACGAGAGCTGTTGGACTCGGTGTAATGGGTGAAGCACAAATGCTTGCAGAATCATTTATCCATTGGGGTTCAAATGAACACTTCAAAAAAATTGATAGTATCATGGAAGCTATTAGTTATAATGCGATTAAAGCATCATCAGATTTAGCAATTGAAAAAGGGAAATATCCAGAATTTGAAGGGAGTAACTGGTCAAAAGGTATTATGCCACAAGACCATTCTCCAAAAGCTGTTGATATTTTAATAGATAGAGATCTATTTGATTCTGGCTATGATTGGGATAGTTTAAGAGAAAAAGTAAAAAAAGATGGAATGAGAAATGGATACCTGATGGCTATCGCTCCAACATCATCAATTTCTATTTTAGTTGGAAC
>CAZHJR010000005.1:4937-16125 GCA_964533335.1 uncultured Helicobacter sp.
ATGGATACCTGATGGCTATCGCTCCAACATCATCAATTTCTATTTTAGTTGGAACAACTCAAGCAATAGAGCCTGTGTATAAAAGAAAATGGTATGAAGAAAACCTCTCTGGACTAATTCCAGTGGTTGTACCAAATCTTAGTCCATCAACTTGGGAATATTATAAACCTGCTTATGAGATAGAACAAACTGACCTTATCAAAGCTGCTGCGATTAGACAAAGATGGATAGATCAGGGGCAAAGTACCAATATCTTTATGGCACTTAATAGAGCAAGTGGAAGATATTTACATGAGATATATACCCTTGCATGGCAACTTGGACTTAAATCAACTTATTACCTAAGAGGGCAATCTCCTGAAGCAGTAAAAGAAGTCGCTGATAGAAGCACAGAATGTGTTGGTTGTCAATAATTAAGGGAATATGATGAGTACAATAGAAAAAAAAATAATTTATAATCCAGAATCAAAAGAGAATCTCAACGACCGAAGAACATTTGGTGGTAATCCAGATGGTATGATAAATTTCACAAGATGTAAATATGAATGGGCTACTAAACTTTGGGATATGATGGAAGCAAATACTTGGTTTCCACGAGAAGTTCAAATGACAGGTGATGCTAAGGATTATAAATACCTAACACCTGCAGAAAAAAGAATGTATGATTTAGTTCTTTCTCAGCTAATATTTATGGATAGTTTACAAACGAATAATCTTATGGACAATATTAATCCATATATCACAGCACCTGAAATCAATGCATGTCTTTCAAGACAAAGTTACGAAGAAGCAAATCATAGTAAATCATATGCCGTAATGGTTGAATCAATCTCTGATAATACAGATAAAATCTATGATATGTGGAAAACAGATGCAAAACTTCGAGAAAAAAATAATTTTATCGCTGGAGTGTATAAAAATCTAAGTGGTGATATCACCGATGAAAAGATTATTCTTGCAATGTTTGCAAATCAAGTTTTAGAGGGGTTATACTTTTATTCTGGATTTGCTGCTATGTATGCACTTGGGAAATCTGGAAAAATGCTTGGAAGTAGTCAAATGATACGATTTATCCAAAGAGATGAAGTGACACATCTTTTGATGTTTCAAAATCTTATCAATAGTACAAAAAAAGAGAGACCTGAATTATTCACTGAAGAGTTAGAAACTAAAGTAAGAGATATGTTTAGAAAAGCTGTTGATTTAGAAGCTTCTTGGGGAGCATATATTACTCAAGGGCAAATTTTAGGATTTACCGATAAGATTATAAGACAATATATTGAATATCTTGCAGATCAAAGACTTGAAGCCGTTGGATATAAACCAATGTACAATGTAAAACACCCTATCCCTTGGGTTGATGGATATGCTTCTTTTAATGACCAAAGAACAAACTTTTTTGAAGGAAATGTTGTAAACTACTCAAAAGGGTCACTTGACTTTGACGATTTTTAACCAGTGAATTTAGTCTCATTACAACTTAAAACAACCAATAATTTTGAAGAGAATCTTCAAAATTTGGTTTTACATATCAAAAACTCTCCACAAGATAGCCTTATTGTAGCACCTGAATTGTGTCTCAGTGGTTATGCTTATGAAAATATGGATAATGCAGTAAAAATCACAAATCTAGCCATCCCTCTTTTAAATAATCTTGCTCAAGATAAAATCATTGCTTTGACAATGACCACAAAAATAGAGAAAAAATATTTTAATACTTTATTTGTATTTTCAAAAGGGTCAATCGTACATACCCAATCAAAACACAATCTATTTCCACTAGGTGAAGAGGAAAAATATTTTACAAGTGGTTCTAAAGATGATATTAAAATCATTAAAATTGATGGGTTAAAAATTGCAAGTTTGATTTGCTTCGAACTCCGTTTTATAGAGCATTGGAAAAAACTGCAAGGTGCAGATATTATTTTAGTTCCTGCAATGTGGGGTAAAATAAGAAAAGAGCATTATGAAACACTTACAAAAGCTTTGGCTATTACAAACCAATGTTATGTAATAGCAAGTGATAGTGCAAATGATGATATGGCAAAAAGTAGTGGTATAATCAATCCATTTGGAGAAGAATTAAAAGATGATACTAGTACAATAATCACACAAAAATTCAATCAAAATCTTATTAAAAAGATGCGAAGATATATAAATACAGGGATAAACTAATGGATAATGAAGCAAAAAAAAACAGTAACAACCCACTACATGGGATAACTTTGGAAAAGATAATTACAACTTTATACGAGGCTTATGGCTGGGAAATGTTAGCTTTAAAACTCAATGTGAATTGTTTTAAAAAAGATCAAAGTATCAAATCATGCCTTACCTTTTTTAGAAAAACACCTTGGGCAAGGGCTAAATTAGAAACTATCTATATAAGATATATCGGTAAATAAATCTACAAAGGAGGATTTTTAGTAATCCTCATCGTCATATTCTTCACTTTCATAAAAATCATCAGATTCATCTTCCTCTTCGTCATCAAAACCATTGATTCCGTACAATTCATCATCCTCTAATTCCTCTTCTTCCTCTTCAAAATAATCATCTTCATAATCGAAATCATCATCCATATTGTACACTCCTTATAACTTTTATTTGGTAATTTTATCATCTTAAAATAAAAACTGTCAAGAGAACTTCCAAAGAAAAAAGAACCTTGATATAGAGTAATTAAAATTTTTATAAAAAGAATAAACTTATTAGTTTTAAACCCTTATTTATCCTCTTTGATTTTTACTTATATTTCTTTTCTGGTTATGTTTGTTCGATGCCATTTTTATAGTTTTCTTTGCTTGCTTTTCAGATTTCATAGCTTCATTGAGTGCTTTTTTTGCATTATTCCATCTATTATCTGCATTTAACATTACAAGTAAAATATCCTTTCTATCTTTTTTTGCTCTTGCAATTAAACATGCTCCTGCTCCACTTGTATAGCCAGTTTTAAGCCCAACAACATATTTGTTCTCTCTTTGCAACTTATTGCTTGTATAAACTGAAAATATTTTGTTTGAATTAAGTGTTTTAAAAGTATATTTATTTAATTTAACTATAGAATTAAAAGTCTTATTTTTAATTGCATATTCAGCTAATTTCATCAAATCTTTTGCAGTTGACTTATGTTTATTATCATCAAAACCTGAAGGGTTAACAAAATTTGTATTTCTCATTCCAATTCTTTTTGCTTTTTTGTTCATCATTTTGATAAATCTTTCTTTATCATTATTTCCTAAATAATAAGCGATTGAAAGAGCTGCATCATTTGCTGATTTAATTAAAGCAGCATGAACTAAATCTTTTAATTTTACCTGATCACCAACCTTAAGATCAAGCTTAGTTGGTTCAACTTGTATCATTGGTTTCGTAATTGTAACCACCTTGTTCATTTTGCCACTTTCAATAGCAAGCATACAAGTCATAATCTTCGTTAAACTTGCAGGTCTTAAAACTTTATTTTCATTTTTTTTGTAAAGCATTCTATTTTTTGATAAATCTTTGACAATTATCGAATCTAAATCTTTTCCAATTGTATTAAATGTTTTAGAATCATTTTTTGCAAAAAGAGTAGTTGAAAACAGAAATAATGTAATAAAAGCATAAATAAATCGCATATCAAGAAACCTTAATGAATTAAATAGTTATTTATTGTAACAAAGAAGCCTTAATCTTTGGTAAATATTGCAGTGGATAGATGGCGACCCCAGATAGATTTGAACTATCGTTATCAGGATGAAGTCCTGATGTCCTTGGCCAGCTAGACGACGGGGTCATTTAAAGGGGTAGAATTTTAGCTAAATAAAACTTAAGATTATTTAGCCTCTTTCTTTTTGATTAGCTATTGATTTTTTCTTTAATCTCTCTTGCAAGTGAAGTGATTTTTTGAATTTTTTCACTATTTGAAAGTGATTCATCTATTAAATATTTTACAAAGGCACTTCCTACAATAACACCATCAACACCTTTTACTTTATCTTTTGCTGTATTTGCATCCACACCAAATCCTGTATATAAAGGGGTAGTTGTATACTTTTTAACATTTTCTATAATAACAGACAAATCCTCACTCTTTCCACTTCCTGTAATCCCAGCATAAGCTACAAGATAGATAAATTCACTACTATTTTCTACAAGTTTTTGAATTCTTTGTTCACTATCTGTTGGAGCTACAAAACTCACGATTGATTGATTATATCGAGAAAATATCTCTTGATATCTTGCTGATTCTTCAAATGGAAGGTCTGGAATAATCGAACCTTTTACCCTAAATTCTTTCCCTTTTGCTAAGAAATTTTCAACTCCATATCTAAAAAATGAGTTCATATAACCCATCCAAAAAGTATCCATATGTGGTGCTATTTTTGAAGTCACTTCAAATAAATCATTCAGTTTAAAGCCATTTTTAATTGATAATAAACTTGCTTTTTCAATAATTGGTCCATCAGCAACTGGGTCACTAAATGGGATACCTAGTTCTAAAATATCAACTCCATTTTCTTTCATTGCAAGTGCTAAATCGACTGTAAAATTATTATTTGGGAGAGATGAAGTTATAAATCCTACTAATTTTTTCAAGTTAATAATCCTTTAGTATTGTTTAGGTAGGATTCTAACATTAAAATAATAAAGGGTTGATTTATGAAACAAACTATTGGTAGCATACAAAAAGCTAAAAACAATAGAAAACTAACGATGATAACAGCTTATGATGCACTCTTTGCTAAGCTTTTTGATGAAAAAGTTGATTTTATTTTAGTTGGTGATTCTCTTAATATGAGCTTTGCGGGGAAAAAAGATACTTTGAGTGCTACGATTGAGCAAATGATTTACCATACAAATGCCGTTTGCAATGGAGCTAAAAATACTTTTGTAATTTGTGATATGCCATTTGGAACATATACAGATGAGAAAGTTGCTTTACAAAATGCAATTAAAGTTTTTCAAGAAACTTCTGCAGATGCCGTTAAAATAGAAGGTGGCAAATCAAAAGCTCATATTATTAAAACTTTATGTGATAACTCTATTGCAGTTGTTGGTCATATTGGACTTTTACCTCAAAATTTTAGAAGTGAAGGTGGATACAAAGTTAAAGGGAAAGATGAAGAAAATATTAAAAGCCTTATAGAAGATGCGAAAGCTGTAGAACTTGCTGGTGCTTTTTGCATCGTTGTTGAGGGTGTTAAAGAGGAAGCTGGTGAGGCTATTGCTAAGGCTGTCAATGTTCCGATTATCGGTATTGGTGCTGGAGCTAAAGTAGATGGTCAAGTGTTGGTTTGGTCTGATATGCTTGGATTTTTTGATGAGTTTACACCTAAGTTTGTAAGAAAATATCTTGATGGTGCAACACTTGTACAAAATGCCGTTACGAGTTATAAAAATGATGTGGAAAGTCAAAATTTTCCAAATGAAAATGAAAAATACTAAGGAGAAGAGATGTTAAAAAAATTAATTTTACTATTTGGATTAGCTATTGTTGCTCTTGCGAGCTATGATTTAAAACCAGAAAAAATTTCAGATACTGTTTATAGGTTTGAAGGAGCACTAGAGGAACCTAACAAAAAAAATGGTGGAAATATGGTAAATACATACTGGGTTAAAGGGAAAAGTTCATGGATAGTAATCGATAGTGGACCTTCTTATAATTATGCAAATGCTGCATATAAAAAAATGCAAAAAATTGCTAATCTTCCTGTCAAATATGTTTTTAATACACATAGACATGAAGATCATTGGCTAGGAAACAATTACTTTAAAGAAAAATTTGGTGCCCATATTTACGGAACAAAAGCACAAGCAAAAGAATACCCAGCTGGTATAACACCTAATTATGCATTTGTAATTACACCAGAAGATTATAAAGGAACAAAAGTAATAGATATTGATACATTTATTACAAAGGATATCACTTTAGAACTCGATGGAAGAAGTTTCCAAATAAAACATTTTGATTATGCGGTGCATTCTCCAGAAGATTTAATGGCATATATGGTAGATGAAAAAGTTTTGCTTGCAGGAGACATTTTATTTAGTCAAAGAATTCCAAGAATCACTGATGGAAGTGTAGAAGGTGGCTTAAAATCTCTAGATGTTGTTGAAACATATGATGTAAAAGTATATGCAACTGGTCATGGTAAATTTACTGATAAAACTGCCATAGGTCAAATGAGAGCTTATTTTACAGCACTTAAAGAGACAGCACTTAAAGCAATTGCACAAGAACAAGATGTCATTCAATATCAAAAAAATGCAAATTTTAGTGGATTTAAAAATATGTCTATGATGGATGAGTTACATAAAGGTAATCTTGCTCATGCACATAAAGAATATGAGTTTTATTAATATTTAAAATCATAAATTAACTTTTTATAAGGATATCATTTAGATATCCTTTATTCATATACCGCTTACACTTTTATAACTTCACCAATATAATAAACCAAAATTTAAATATAATTAATTCAGCTAAACAGATGTTAAATATTTTTTTTATACACTCCAAATTCACAACTTTTAATAAAAATTTTTCTTTTCGATATTTATATGGAAAACAAAGATGGAAAACAAAAAGATGGACAACAATCAAGAACTTTTAAAAGTTTTTGTGGAAAACAAAGGAATGGAAAACAAAAATGGAAAACAAGCAAAATGCCTGTACGGCAAAAAAATCACACTACCTTTTTACAAGTGAAGTAGTAAGTCCAGGTCACCCTGATAAATGTGCAGATATTATCGCTGATAGTATAGTTGATAAACTTATCATTGGTGATAGTAAATCAAGAGTTGCAAGTGAAGTATTTGTAGCTGGAAAGCATGTCATCATTGGTGGAGAGGTTACAAGTAATACTCAAGTATCTATTGATGAATACAAACAAATTGCAATCGATGCTTTAAAGAAAATAGGCTACAACGGAAATCCATATTTTACAAAAGAGGAGTGTTTACACCCTGAAGAAGTTGATGTACAAGTCCTTTTAAATAGACAATCTCCTGATATCAATCAAGGTGTTGATCAAGAAGATGGTGAAACAGGTGCTGGAGATCAGGGGATTATGTTTGGATATGCAGATATTGAAACTGAATCATTTATGCCAAGTGCTATCACTTATGCAAGAATGCTTATGGAAAAAGTGTACAACTATGCACTCAAACACCCTGCAAAATTAGGAGTTGATATCAAAACTCAAGTTACTATGGATTATGGTTGCAAAGATAATTTTGAATCATGCAACCCTCAAAGAATTGATACGATAGTTGTAAGTGCACCTTGTGTAAGTTCTATGAGTATTACAGAAGTGCGAACTTTAATTATGGAGCTTATTATTGATACAAATCTCCCAAGTAACTTATTTGATCCGAAAAATTGTATTATACATATCAATCCAACAGGAAAATATGTAAATCATTCAAGTTTACATGATAGTGGTTTAACTGGAAGAAAACTTATTGTTGATAGTTTTGGTGGATATTCACCTATTGGTGGAGGAGCACAAAGTTCAAAAGACTACACGAAAGTTGATAGAAGTGGATTGTATGCAGCTAGATGGATTGCAAAACATATAGTTGCAGCTGGACTTGCTAAAAAATGTGTAGTACAAATCTCCTATGCAATCGGTGTTGCTAAACCAACTTCAGTTGCCGTTGATACTTATGGAACATATAGTAGTAAAAATGATGATGAATTATCACAATTTGTAATGGATAATTTTAGTCTTACTCCAAATTGGATTACTAGAAAATTCAATCTTGATAAACCAAGTGAAGCTACTTTTCTTTATGCAGATGTAGCAGCAAGAGGACAAGTTGGTCAAAGTGACTATCCTTGGGAACAACTTGATTCACTAGAACTTTTTGAATCTTTTAAATAACAAATCTACTCACATAATCGTGGTACTTTTTTAAAGTACTACGATTAAACTTATGAATTTAATCAACTTATGCTATAATCATTAACTTTTAAAATGGAATAACCAAAGGAAAATAAAATGGATTTAAAGAATTTTTTTCATAAAGTTAAAGAAGAACTTACACATAAAGAAACTAAAAATTTTAATATAGATGAAAAATCACAAATAAAACATGCACCAAAAGTTGAAAGCCAAAGTCACTGGATTAAATGTCCATCTTGTGAATCTATGATGTTTTTTAAAGAGGTTGAACACCTCAATCATATATGCCCAAAATGCAATTTTCATATGAGAATTGGAGCAAATAAAAGAATTCAACTTCTTGCAGATGAGGGGACTTTTGTAGAACATGATAGTGAATTGCATCCAAATGACCCTTTAAATTTTGTCGATAGTAAATCGTATCAAAAAAGATTAGAAGAAGCCTATAATGCAACAGGAAAAACTTCAGCAATTGTAGCTGGAACATGTACAATAAATGGTACTCCTGTAGAATTAGTTATTTTTGATTTTTCATTTTTAGGTGGAAGTTTAGGAAGTGTTGAGGGTGAAAAAATTGTACGAGCTTGTAATAGAGCTATGGAAAAAAATCACGGAGTTATCATTGTCAGTGCAAGTGGTGGGGCTAGAATGCAAGAGAGTACTTTTTCATTAATGCAAATGGCAAAAACAAGTGCCGCTCTTAAAAAACTCGATTCTCTTGGGTTACCATTTATCTCTATTTTAACTGATCCAACATTTGGTGGAGTATCAGCTTCATTTGCTTTTTTAGGTGATATTATTATGGCAGAACCAGGTGCAATGATAGGTTTTGCAGGGGCTAGGGTTATTAAACAAACAATTGGAAAAGATTTACCCGAAGGATTTCAATCATCTGAATTCTTACTCGAGCATGGGAGTATTGATATGGTTGTTGATAGAAGTCATATGAAAAAAACAATTGGTGATCTTTTAGCTATTTTTGCTAAAGATGTTGCATAATTACAATCAATAAAACTAAAATTTAATGCAAATTTATCCTATTTGTGATATGCAAACACTCAAGAATAAAGGGGTATCTCTCCCCCAGTTTTTAAAAATTTTGAAAGGTCTTGATGTTATCTATATTCAATATAGAGATAAAATCTCTGATTATGAAACACAAAAAAACAATCTTCTTACATTAAAATCTCACACATCAATTCCAATTATTATTAATGATTCTCTTGAACTTTTAGAGTATGCAGATGGGCTTCATTTAGGGCAAGAAGATCTACAAATAATCCAAAATAAACTCCATCTTAAAGATAAGGAACTTGTTTTTAAGTTTTTAAGAAAAAGATATCCAAATAAAATTTTTGGACTTTCAACCCATAATGAATTGGAAATTTTAGAAGCCAACACACTTCCTCTTGATTATATCGGATTGGGTGCATATAAAAACACTACAACAAAAGATGTCAGCACTATTTTAGGGGAAAGAATATCTTATTTAGCAAAGATTTCAAAACATCCAGTTGGTGCAATTGGGGGTGTTAAAATCAAAGATAGTATAGAAAATATTGCATACAATGTTGTAAGTGGAGATTTGTATGAAAATTAATATTTATCAAATAGCAAAAAATGATAAAGATGAATATGAGCCAATTCTACAAAACTTTATTAAGATGTCTAGTAAATATGCAAAGGTAGAGATACATAATTTATTTAATAATAATATAGGGAAACAACAAACAATTGGTGAATATGAAGCTAAAAAATCTTACAGTGAAGTATTTGAATCCAAACTTTTCAGCGGTTTTAATATAGCCTTAGATGTTCTTGGAAAAAAAATGGATAGTTTTGCTTTTAGTAAACTAATAGAAGATAAAGTAAGAATAAATTTTTTCATTGGTGGTGCTTATGGATTTGAGAGAAGTTTTTTGGAAAAATGCGATAAAGTTATAACATTAAGCGATTTAACAATGGCTCATAAAGTTGCTAATATTGTCTTAATGGAACAAATTTTTCGCGGACTTTGTATATCAAATAATCATCCATATCATAAATAATTTAGATTTTTTTAGATACAATCCCGACAAAAGTTAAAATAGGGAAAAAGATGGCTTCGCGAAAACAGATTGATGAGTTGCGACTCATTTTAGAAGAAAGACAAAAACAGATAGAAAGTAACATACAAGATAGCAAAGATAATATTGCACAACTCAAAGAAAATGAATGCAAGGATGATTTTGACTATGCTGAATCTAGCAGTGATAGTTTCACTCTTGAAGTTATTGCAAAACAACAAATGAAAGAGTTAGTAGAGATAAAAAATGCTCTAAAGGCTATTACAAATGGTACATATGGTATTTGTGATATGTGTGATGAACATATCTCGATTGGAAGATTGAAAGCTAAACCATTTGCTAAGTATTGTACAAGTTGTAGAGAAATCTACGAAGAAGAAAACAAAAAATAAGGAGTTTTTATGGGATTTAAAAAATATATTATCGCATCACTAAGCTTTTTGATGGTTGTTGTTTTAGGTGCCCTTTATGTCAATAATAACGAATTTACTGTTAAGATTGTTGAATTAGGGATTAATAAAACTTTACCTATTTATATTTGGGTTATCTTACCTGCTTTAGTTCTCCTAATTGCAACTATTTTACATATGATATTTTATGGAACAAAAAGTTACCTCCAAAGAAACACTGTAAAAAAAGATATCAGTAAGCTTGCTATGATCCTTAATGATAGACTATTAGATAAAAAATCAAGTCTATCTATTAAAACAGCTGATCTAAAAGAGATTGCAGATATCATAAATGGTGTTGAGATAAAAATCACAAAAGAATCTGAATCTTCTCCTCTTATTGCTTCTACTCTTAAAATTATCAATGATATTGAAGCTGGGAAATATATCTCACAAAAAGAATTAAAACTCCCATCAGATAACATTTGGGCTATGAAAAATACAAAAAATAGATTATCTCACGATGAAAACTTTGCTGTTGAAATTATAAAAGAACCAGAAAATTATAATGCCAATTTACTAGAAAGCGCATTTAATATTATCCTGGAAAATAAGCCTGTAGAAAGTATTAAAAGACTAACTGAAAATACAATACTAACAAAAGATATGGTTAAAAAATTACTTATTAAAGATTCAGAGCAACTATCATTGACTAATAATGAAATACTAAACTTTATGAGTACCCATAATTTTACCAACAAAGAATTAATTGATATTGCTAAAAATTATAAAAAAACTATGGCACCAGAACAACTTCTCAGCCTTTATGAAGATCTCTCTT
>CAZHJR010000005.1:16225-38607 GCA_964533335.1 uncultured Helicobacter sp.
TATAAAAAAACTATGGCACCAGAACAACTTCTCAGCCTTTATGAAGATCTCTCTTCTAAAAATGAAGATTTAACAGCTAGTTATCTTTATATTTTATTTGAGTACCAAATGATAGAAAAAGCAAGAGAGATTTTAATGAATTCTCAAAAAAATGAATACATTGTATTTAAAGCACTCTTAGATTTAAAAGATAGTGGTAAATATAACTATTGTATAGATGATTTCATTTTAGAATAATCTTGTATTTATGTCTCACAATATTTTAGACTTTTCTCGTCCACTTGTGGTTTTAGCACCACTTGCTGGATACACTGACCTTCCATTTCGAACTGTTGCAAAAAAATTTGGAGCTGATTTAACAATTAGTGAAATGATAAGTTCAAATGCACTTGCTTATGCAAATGAAAAAACCCTAAAAATGGTAGAAAAAGCTCATAACGAAAATCCTTACATCGTACAAATTTCTGGAAGCAAAACAGAGATGATACGAATGGCTGTTGAAAAACTCAATGAGATTGATGGCATTGATGGAATTGACTTAAATTGTGGATGTCCTGCTCCAAAAGTATTTCACCATGGAAGTGGATCAAATCTACTAGGTGATCTTCCAAGACTTCAGGCTATTTTAGGAACTATTAAAAAATACTCTAATAAACGATACACAACTGCAAAAGTAAGAATTGGTGTCAATGAAAAAATCCCATATGATATAGCACGAGCTGTTGAAGATGCTGGAGCTGATATTATAAGTGTTCATGGAAGAACAAAAGCTGGTGCTTATAAATCAGAAGTTGATTATGATGCTATAAAAGTTATCAAAGATGCTGTGAAGATCCCTGTGATTGCTAATGGTGATATCACAAGCTATCAAAAAGCAAAAGATGTTTTAGCTCATACTGGTGCAGATGGTGTGATGATAGGGAGAGGTGCCGTTGGTAATCCTTGGATATTTCATCAAATAGCAACTGGTGAAGAGTTCGTCTCTAATGCTTTAAAAAAAGAGATTATTAAAGAACATTATGAAAGTATGATTGCCCATTATGGTTATCATGGGATGATTATGTTTAGAAAACATCTCCATACCTATTCAAAAGGGATAGATGGGGCAAGTGAATTTAGACAAAAAGTAAATTTTATCATTGATATAAATGAGATGCGAGCAATTATAGAGTCATTTTTTCCTGAATTTGACTAATTCTTTTTAAAATGATTGAAAAAAATCTTATTACCACTCAAAAAAATCTCCTCGCTTTTAGTGGTGGAGTCGACTCAACTGCCCTTTTTTTCTTACTAACTGAACATAATATCCCTTTTGATATCTGTATTGTTAATTACCACCAAAGAGAGCAATCAGAACTTGAAGTGGTTTATGCTAAAGAGATTGCACACAAATACAATAAAGAATGTTATGTTATTGATTATCAATTCAATAAATTTAATGAAAAAATAGCAAGGGACTTTAGATATGAGGTTTTTTCTAACATTATCATTAAATACCAATATCAATCTTTAATTACAGCTCATCAACTAAATGATAAATTTGAATGGTTTTTAATGCAACTCTCTAAAGGAGCTGGATTATCCGAACTTATTGGACTTCACAAAGTTGAAAAAAGAGATTATTACATACTCTATCGACCACTTTTAGATATTTCAAAAGAGGAACTTTTGGACTATTTAAATACAAATAAACTTCAATATTTTATTGATGAAACAAATAGTGATACAAAATACAAAAGAAATCTTTTTCGAAAAGAGTTTAGTGATCATTTTATAACCTCTTATAAAAATGGCTTAATAAAGAGTTTTGAATATTTAGAAAAAGATATTTATAGTCTTCAAAATAAATTTGAAACAATCAAGTTTGAAGAGTTAATTATTTTTCAATTCAAAAATACTGTAGATGAAAATAGTACTATTAGAGCTATCGATAAAGAATTAAAAAAAAGAGGTATTTTAATTTCAAAAAAGACAAGGGATGAGATTCTAATACAAAAGTCTATTATTGTTTCCCATAAAATAGCAGTTGAGATTAGAGAAAATTCTGTTTGGATAGCACCCTTTATAGAAAGTAATATGGATAAAAAGTTTAAAGAAATATGTAGAATAAATAAAATACCAAAATATATTAGACCTTACCTATACAATTTTTATACAGAAGGTCAATTGCCAGATTTTATAATGGAGTTCGGAAAATAAAAAAACTATAGTCTACTAGCTTTTTTACTCTTCTCTTTAAGTTCTCGTTTCCATTCTTTTTCAAACTTTCTTCGTTTCATAAAAGAAAGGTTTTCGATAAATACATGTCCTGCAAGATGTTCCATCTCATGTTGCCAAGCAACTGCCATAAAATCTTCTGCTTCAAGAGTTTTTTTATTTCCATCTCTATCAAAATACTCAACAACAATATGTTGTGCTCTTGTTATCTCTTCATAAACACCAGGGATACTTAAACATCCTTCATTAAATACCTGATTACCATCTTTATGGGTAATTACTGGATTTATTGCTTCGATAAGATTCTCTTTTAACTGTAATCCATCTCTATTTTCTAAATTTGTCTCATCATCAATAGGGATATTGATGATAAGAACATTTAACAGAACACCAATTTGAACAGCAGCCAATCCAACTCCACCACGATACATCATCGTTTCATTCATATCATCCAAAAGAGTATGAAGTTCACTATCAAAAGATTCTACATCTTTTGATTTTTGTCGTAAAATTGGATTTGGATAAACTAATATTTCTTTAATCATTTTCTACTCGTGGTGTTCGATAACCTTATCTACAAGACCATAAGCACAAGCTTCTTCAGCACTCATAAAGTTATCTCTATCTGTATCTGTTTCAATAGTTTTGATATCTTGTCCAGTGTGAGCAGCTAAATGATGATTCAAAGAATCTTTGATTCTTTGAATCTCTTTTGCTTGGATTTGTATATCAGTTGCTTGCCCTTGAGCTCCACCAAGTGGCTGATGGATCATAATTCTACTGTTTGGTAAAGAATATCTTTTCCCTTTTTTCCCAGCACTTAATAAAAAAGCCCCCATAGATGCAGCTTGTCCTACACAAATAGTACAAACATCTGGTTTGATATAATTCATAGTATCGAAGATGCTCATTCCACTTGTTACAACTCCACCTGGAGAATTGATATAAAGATAGATATCTTTTTCAGGATCTTCTGCTTCTAAAAATAAAAGCTGTGCGATGATAGTTGATGCCACTGCATCATTTACCTCACCACTTAGCATCACTATTCTATCTTTTAAAAGTCTAGAATAGATATCGTAGCTTCTCTCACCTCTTCCAGTTTGTTCAACTACTATTGGTATATATGCCATGATTATTTTCCTAAAGCTTCGTCTAGAATCTTATTCATAACTTTTGTTTCAATCATAGACATTTTAATCATTGGAAGATATCCAGCTTTTTCATATTGTTCAATCATAGCTCTTCCATCTTGTCCACTCATCATCGCTTCATAATATAAAGTTTGAGTTACCTCTTGATCACTTACAACTACACCTTCTGCTTTAGCAAGTGCATCTATGATAAATGTAGCTTTTACATTAGCAGTTGCTTCTGGTCTAGCTTCCTCTTGCATTTGTTTTACTGCATCTGGATTGTTTCTTAACTCTTCGATTTCTGCTTCGCTCATAGCTCTAATTTTTGTATTTAGTGCTTGGTTAATCTCTTGATCTAAGATAAATGCAGGAAGTGCAAAATCAATAGCATTTACTAAAGCTTCAGTATATGCTGGTTTCACTTCTTCCATAAAATATGCACTTTTCTTTTGATTTAAAATTTGCTCTTTGATTTTTTCTTTTAAAAGTTCAACAGTTGCATTTTCTTCATTTGGTAAAACTTTTTTTGCTAATTCATCGTTGATTTCAACTTTTTCTTTTGCTTTGATTTCATGTAATTTTACTTTGAAAGTTACATCAGCACCAGCTAAATCTTTTGATCCATAACTCTCAGGGAAAGTTACATTAATCTCTTTTTCTTCCTCATATTTCATCCCAATCACTTGATCTTCAAATCCAGGGATAAATGAGTTACTTCCGATTTCAAGTGTATATTTGTCAGCTTTCCCACCAGCAAATGCAACACCATCTTTAAATCCTTCAAAATCAATCACAGCAAAATCACCAGATTTTACAGCTCTTGCTTTTGAAATTGGCTCCAAAGAAGCACCTTGAGCTGCTATTTCATTTAATTGCTCTTCAATTTCAGCTTCAGTTACTTCAGGAATATTCATAGCTGGAATAAATGATTTATAGTCACCTAATACAACTTCAGGTCTAATATTCATAGTGATTTCAAATTCAACACTTCCATCTTCTTTTTTATCAAATTTTGTGATAGCTGGTTCACCAATAAGGTCTTTATTATCAATATTTAAATCAGCTAAACCATTTTTTAAAGCTTCTCTTATTGCTTCACCCTCTGCATCTTGTGTTAATTTTTCACCATATCTTGCTTTTACTACATTTAAAGGAACTTTCCCTTTTCTAAACCCTTGAACATTCATAGTTTTAGCAGCTTGCTGTGCTATTTTATTAAGATTGTTCTCGATAGTTTGTGCAGATATAATTCCTGCTATTGAAGCATTTGCTTCATCAATTTTAGTTGCATTAAAAGTCATACTTATAAACTCCATTTTTTAAATTTTTGTGGATTTTAGCCAAAAAGAGATTAAGTTTTAGTTATCTTGGAGGATTATTATTGAGTATAAAATAATCAATCAAGATTTTTTGGGAGTAAATTATTTAAAAGCTAACTGTTTATTTACCTTTTCAAATTCATTTATATTTTGTTTCACTCTTCCTAAAGCAACTGATAATTCTTCTATCACTTTATTTTGATTTAAAGCAATAGTATCTGCTTTTTTATAAAGTTCATATGCTTCATAAATATTTCCCAAAGCTTCTTCACTAACACCTAAATTATACAAAACCACATAACTCTTATTTTCTAAACTATTATTTAGTCGCTTTAAAATTTCATTTGCTTTTTCAACTCTCTCATGTTTTAAAAGCTCCATTGCTGTTTTAAGAGTTTTTGATTGTTCCCTTGTAAAATCAATATCCTCATCATCTAAAAGTGTAACTGTAAAATAAACATATGAAGGGGCAACTATTTTGATAAGATTATCTGCAATTTCACTTGCAAGATTTGTGTTTACAGCTTCTTTTAAAGGTAAAACATTATTATCATCTGCACAATGTGTAGCTTTTGAATTTTTCGAAAAACTTCTAGTAAAAAGAATTTTTGAATCGGCAACTTTTATAAATTTTACATTTGTAGTTAGTGAATAAAGATTTGCGATACAAGCCATATTGTATTTTCTATATGTTTTACAATAACTTACCCCATCTTTCTGGGTTACCATTTCGATGCAAGTTTGATTATCTATCCTCTCTTCTAAATAGGTTGACTGTTGCACATCATTTAAAGCAACTTCTCCTGTAACAATTGTTTTTATCTCTTGTAATCCAATATTTGGATTATTATGAATTAAATCAACTAGCCCAGAATCATTGAGCTTTTTTTCAGCCATAATTTTTTCTAAATTCACTCTATCTATAAGATTAAAATATTTTTCACCATTTATTGTTGCATTGCTTAATGCACTATCTATTTTTATACTTTGAGAAACTGTATCATTAGTAAATGGTAAAACCGCTATATTTTTTATTGCACCATCACTAATCTGAGCAGATTTAATCGCTTTAAGTTGAATTTTTTGGGCACAACCACCAGCAACTAACCCTATAAATATACCAAAAACTGTAACTTTAAGTAGTCTCTTCATCTTTGACTACTTTGAAAGATTATCTAAAATATATCTTTCTAAATCTTGCTTTTTGATATTTTCTTCGATTGATTTAAGATATATCTGATTTATTTCAACATTATAATCTTCATATTTAAAAAGTGGAAAATGTAAACTCCACATCATTTTAATCCGCATATTTGCCACTTCATCACCTAACCAATCTTTGAAAATCCCAAAAAAAGCAAAGATGATACCTGTTACAAAAACTGTTAAAAAAATAGAAAGATGGCAATCAACTTTTTGAAACACCACATGACCACCAAGTGCAATAGGAAGCAAAACAATATGAACTAAAAGTAAAAATACTAAATACGCTTTCCCCAACTTAAGTCTAAATCCAAGCTTATCCCCATCAAGATGGATACCCTCACGATACAATTGATTTGCCATAAGTAAATCTTGTAATTTTACAGGTTGATTTGAAATAATATACACATAAGAAATAATCATTTTTTTTAATTTATCTATCATTCACTACCCTTTTTCTCTTCCATTTTTAGTTTTTTTGGTGCCTTTTCATCCTCTTCATCTACTTTTGGTTCCTCTTTTACAAGCCCAGCTTCTACCAAAAAAGGGCTATAGATGAAATCTTGTTTTTTGATTTTATCATATTTGGCATAACTTAGATATAAAATATCTTTTGCTCTTGTAACTGCCACATAAAAAAGTCTTCTCTCCTCTTCTAAAGAACCACCTTTACTCATAAGTGTACGATTTGGAAACCTTCCATCCATAAGGTCTATAATATACACCTCTTTAAACTCTAATCCCTTACTTGCATGGATAGAAAGGAGATTTACCCCCTCCCCTTCGCTTAGTTCTCCACCACCTAAAACCATAGCATTGATAAAGTTTTTGATATTTGTATGTCTATGGGAGAGTTGTTTTAGAGTTTCAACTTTTCTATTTGCTTTAAAGATTGCAGTTGTCTTTACACTTTGATTAATCGTTCCATCTTTTTGCTTTGCTCTTGTATTTCCTAAATTCTCTAGTACAGTACTAAATATTTTACTTTTTTTGATGTGGTCTATCAGATTTGCTGGATTACTCATCCTTTTTAGTTCTCTAAAAAGTGTGTAAAATTGATAAAGATACTCTCCACTTTCAACTGTAAGCTTTGGATGTTTTAAAAATGGATTCCCTAAAAATGCCTCACTAAATCCACTATTTTTAAATTTTGACAAACTTCCCATCTCTATAAAATCATCAAAAAGTCCAAGTTGGACATTGGATGTTTTTGTACTTTTATAGGGTGTTTTTTCATTATTTGGATGGAGTAATCCTTTGTATAAATCTCCATCACCTAAAATAAGAAGTGCATCAAAGATATCTTTTGCAACCCCTTTGCCTATATTTTTCCCATACTCGATAATATGGATAAATGCCATCATATCATTTGCATTTGTAAGTAGCACCAAAAAATCTAAAACAAATTTAATTTCTCGGCTATCAAAAAAACTATGCCCACCTTTTCGTTTTGACTTTATTCCTAAATCTCGTAAATTTGCCTCAATTCCATCAGCACTTGAATTATTTCTGTAAATTACAGCAATATCGCTATGGGGAGTGGTTGATTTTTGGATATTTGAGGAGATATACTCATATTGCTCATACAATTCATCAAAGGCAAGCAGTGTTGGTTTATGATGAGTTGATTCTCTGACCACTTCAAGTTTTTTCTCATAAATTCTTTCATTAAAATTGATAACTTTATTTGCGAGATCAAGAATTGGTTTGATTGAACGATAATTTTTCGTTAAAGTATGGATTTGACTCCCACTATATCTTTCATGAAATGATGAAATAATCCCAATATCACTTCCATTAAAAGCATAAATACTTTGGTCATAATCCCCAACACAAAAAAGATTTTTTGAATGAAACCCTTCAAGGAGTCTTCCTTGAAGTGGATTTGTATCTTGATATTCATCTACTAAAATCTCATAAAATTGAAACTTGTGTGTTTTTTGAATCTCAAGCATCTCTAAAAGTAAATCATCAAAATTGACATATCCATGCTCTTTTTTCAAGTGATTAAACTCATCAAACAAATCTTGATAGATAAGGACATAAGGTTTATGGGCAATATTTTTTTCACATATCCAAGTTTCAAAATCTTCATTATTATTTGCACTATTTAAAAAAAGGGAATATAAATCATATAAATAATTGCTGTCATATGGGGTAGTTTCTCCATTGGTTGGGAAAATCCGTTTTTCATACAAAGATTTAAAAAGGGTTTTAAGCTCACTTGGTCGCTTAAGTGCTACATTCATATCAAGTAACTTCATAAGTTTATAACTCACACTATGAAAAGTTCCAGAGACTATTTTTGAAGCTATCTCCTGTGAAAAATATGCAGCAACCCTACTTACCATTTCAGAAGCTGCTTTATTTGTAAAAGTAAGGAGCAAAATCTCATTCGGTGGGATATTATTTTGTAAAAGGTGGGCAATTCTTCCTACTATCGTGGATGTTTTACCAGTCCCTGCACTAGCAATTGTAAGATTGTATCTTATTTGTGATGTTGCTGATTTGTATTGTTCATGATTTAAATTTGTTAAAGGCATTTTGGAATATTAGCCAAATAACTCCACCAATTAAATTAAATTTTCATTTCTCACTATTTCTTTTTTAAAGTTTATTTATTTTGACCTATTTCTTATATTGTTTAAAATAAAAAAGAGTTATAATTTTTAAATCTTTTCAATAAGGAATTATTATGTTTTTTTTAAGATTTTTATTTCTTGCATCTCTTGCAACTAGTTTATTCGCTGGGACAATTGATTTAAACAAGATTTCAGATGAAGCGGTAGAACATAAGAAAACAGTTATGGTTTTTTTTCATACTGAAGCATGTCCATATTGCAAAAAAATGCTCCATGAGAGTTTTGAACAAAGAAGTGATATGGATATTATCAATCAAGACTATTATTTTGTTGATATCAATCTTGACTCACCAGACATTGTTATTTACAAAAAATTTACAGGAACTGCAGCTAAGTTTGCCGACCTATTTAAGGTAAAATTTTATCCAACTATTCTTTTTATGGAACACAATGTTGTCGTATCTGATGTCAAAGGATATAGAAATAAAGAAAAATTTAGAACCATTCTTAAATATGTCTCTTCGAAATCGTATGAATCTATGGATTTAGAAACTTTTATAAATGAACAAGAGATGATGAAAGAATAAAACTTTTATCTTCTAATTGTATCTAGTTCATAGGGAATATTCTCATTAATATCACTAAATTTTAGTAATTTTTTCCCATCGTGATCTCTCATAAAACTTTTAGCATCTACCTCATTTTTAAATGGTATGAATTCATTTCCCATTGGTCCATAAACATCACTTCGTATCACATAATAAGCTTTAAATCCATCAACTGCATTTTGTGTATAGTAATCTGTAACTTCAAACTTTGTAACCTTTTCTTTTGTCAAATCTTGAGATTTTCCCCATTTAGATGAGTTAAAATAAAATTTCATCAAATCTTTTACACCATCAAAAGCAAAAGATTTCTCCCCATAATAAAGCCTTGCAGCCCATTTTGGATATTTTGCAACAAACATTCCACACACTGGACATTTTTCATTTTCGTGAACTACAATATGATTTTTATTTTGCGTAATTCCTAACTTTTTTATATCCCAAAGATACACACTGAGAGGATGAAGATGATTTTCTATAAGCTTTCCACAAATATTTTCACTTACAAGATAATATTTCAACTCATTTATCTCAAAAAACATATCAAAATCGATTTCATTTTCTTTACATCGATTATAATAAATCTTTTCACCCATTTTATAGTCTCTTTTGACTTTTATATTATTTATCCATGCACTCTCTTTTTGAAAATCTTCGTTTGTATATTTTATACTTGCTTTGTAAGGGAGAAAGGCTTTTTTATTTTCATCATAATATTTGATGCTATTTTTTTGTAATCCATAATTCTTTTCATCACTAAAAACTCCATAAAAAGAGCTATACTGTCTTATTCTACCATTATGCAATTTTGCTGTAAAATTTGTATTTTGGTGAAGTTGAAGATTTTTTCCAGTTACGGGATCCCAGAACTTTCCACCCTCTTCTTGAAGCAATGGAAGAGAAGATGAAGCAAAAAGTCCACTCACTAAACAAAAGGAATGGACTATAATTTTAAACATATTGATTTTATTACTTATCTTTGAACTAAGTACAACCCAATAACTTGCAGTTGTTTATCACTGATATTACCACAAATTTTTGACTCTTCTAGAAACGATTTTGCATCTGCAACTGAACTAAATTTTTTATCTGTTTTTTGGCACATTTTATTATAAATCATCTCACCCATTTTAGCTGCTTTTGCTTGTCTCTCTCTTGTAGCTGCCATATCTTGTGCTTGTGTACTTTTTACCATTTTATACACTTCATTAAAAGTTTTCACCTCTCCACCGTTCTTTGAAACAAAATCTTTAGCAGCATCAACCGTTCCAAATCCATAAATACTTACACTACTCATCGTAGCTGGTTTATTACTATTGACTACAAAACTTGCTTTTGTTGCATCTATCATTTTAAGTGTCGTATTATCAACTACTCTAATATTCTTCATTTTTTGATTGTTTACCATCTCATCCTCAACAAGACAAATAACAGAACAATATTGTTTTTCAACACCATTTGCATTTGCTGCAAAATTTGTTTTGTAAAAATTATGAAGTGTCATACCACATATTGGACAAAAATCTTTATTCTTCCCTTTTTGAATATTAACTGCATCTGATTTTGAAACTGCTCTAAAGTCAGCTTGATTATTAGCTTCACCCATACCAAAAAGTAGAGTTGAAAGAAGTGTTACTAAAAAAAGTGATTTTGTAAATTTGAAAAGTTTTGCCATTGAATGCTCCTAGTTTGATTTGGAGCATTCTAGCAATTTCGTGTTAAATGAAAGTTAAATAACTACAGAAGGATACCTGGATTTCCTTTTACACCAATCATATCTGGAGTATCAAGTTTAATCTTAGTAATATGTTTCATATTTTTTAGATATGTTTCACAAGTTTTCCAAACAGGCTCACCTTCAGAAATAGATCCAACAGTTGACCAACCAGCTACTTTATACATTTTATTTGGATCCATAGGTTTTCCAGTTTTTGTTAATCTGATATTTGTGATTCTTTTTCCAATTGTTTGTCTTGGATCAATTGTATATGAGATACCACCTGTTCTAACCATATCTCCACCTTGTTGATAGAATGGATCTGCATTAAATAAGTTATCAGCAACATCTTCTAAAATCATATGGATATCACTTCCTTTGATATCTCTTGCATAAGTTTCAGGATATGTCATAGCCGTTTGAGTTGCTAAGTCATCAAAAGTGATAGCTTGTCCTGGTAAAATTGAAGTTCCCCATCTAAATCCTGGAGATAAAGAGATATCTGCACCTTTAACATCAATCAATGCATCACAGATAATTTGATCCCATGAACCATTAAAATTTCCTCTTCTATAAAGTGAAACATCGGTAGTAGCAATCACTCTATTAATCTCTTTTAAATATGGTTTTCTTACATCTTCGATATAAGCTTTCATTTTTGGATCTTCAGGGATTAAGTCTGAGAAAATTGGAAGAAGTGTAAATTTAAAATCGATTACTTTTCCTTTTGCAACTTTTAAGTCAAGAACATTTAAAAACTTCCCATTTGACCCAGCATTTGTAACATAAGTTGTTCCTGCTTTATTTTTAACTGGAACTGCTTCAGGAACACCATCATGTGTATGTCCACCCATAATAAAGTCTATTCCTGTACAAACTTCAGCCATCTTTTGGTCAACATCAAATCCATTATGTGAGATAACGATAACAGCATCTGGTTTCTCTTTTGCTCTTACTTCATCAACCACTTTTTGCATATTTTCTGGATCAATTGAGAATGTCCAATCTGGCATATTGTATGCTGGATTTGCGATAGTTGAATATGGGAATGCTTGACCGATAACAGCAACTCTAGCACCATTTAAATCTCTCATAACATATGGTTTAAACATTCGCTCAGTATCTTCACTAAATGCTTGTTCAGCAATTGCACTTCCATTTAAAAATGCATCAGATTTTACTTTAACATTTTGTGCAACGAAATCAGCTTTTAATAATTTTAAGTTTTCCATAACTTCTTTATCTTTATATGTAAACTCCCAGTGTCCTGTACAAACATCAACACCAAGCATATTAAGAGCACCAACCATATCTTTACCTCTAGTTTGTAGAGATGTCCAGCTTCCTTGCCAAGTATCTCCACCATCCATAAAGATAACTTTTTCTTTTCCAAAACTATCTTTTAGATAATTTGCAACAGTTTGAAGTTGAGCAAATCCACCCACTTTTCCCATAACTTTTGCATGTTTTTCAAAATCAAGACAAGTATATGCATACTCTAATCTTTTATTTCCTTTGATTCCAAAATGATCTAAAAGTTTTTTTCCAACGATATGTGGTGGCTTACCATAATTTGAGTGAAATCCTAAATTTACACTTGGCTCTCTAAAATAGACAGGCATCAATTGTGCATGAGAGTCTGTCATATGTAAAATTCTTACATTTCCAAAGTTATCTAGTTTATAGTAATCTTCTGCTTTATTGCTTTTTACGTGTTGATTTTTAGTGTGAGATTTTGCAAATACAGGTGCTGCACTTAGCATTGCTGTCATATATACAAATTCTCTTCGACTTAATTTACTCATTCTTTGTCCTTTAAAATATTTTCTCTTATTCTACATCTTTATTAATAAAAAAAGCCAAGTATTACTTGGCTTTTTAAATGATTTTGAATACAAATTAGTATGTATATCCATCACCTGGAACCGCTAACTTCCATTCAGCTGAAGCTTCGTGTTGTGACTGTAAAGCTGTGATTGCAAATTTACAAGCTCTTTCAGTTGCATATTCTACTGTTACTTTGTTTTTTGTTGGTTCCCCTTTAGCATCAAGAAGTACAACTTCTTTTCCGCCAGCTGCCAATGCTTTTTCAGTTTCTGCGATATATGCACTTGTTGGCATACCAAATCTCATAAATTCAATTTGATTTTTTACAGCGATTGGATTAAACTTTTTAGCTAATCCTAATACATCTTGAAGTGAATTTGTTGCAGAAATCTCACATACTTTTGATACATCTAAACCATATGCATCACTTGCTTTTGTCTCAGCTGCTTGAGGAGCTGGAGCATTTGTAGCACCACATCCAGAAAGAAACAGTGCCAAACCTGATGCTACTGCTAAAGTAACTATTTTTTTCATTGTTTACCCCTTACTTTCTTAAATCTGGACCATCAATCTTCATCCCATTTGACATATATGCCATGAAATAAAGCAACTCTTGCATCCATTTACTTTCATCTTTTGCTGGTTTTTGACCTTGGTCAACTATACAACCACTCATTCTTCTCTCTAGTGTTCCAAGTCCATCACCAGGCTTATCATTTTCATATTTTAATCTAAATACTGGGAAATGTGTAGTAGCTCCTAAAAGAGGTGACATATACTCATTCCGTACTCTTTGTCCAGTCCCTTGAACATGGCAAGATGCACATGAAACATTGATATACCCTCTTTGTGCGTAATAATCTTTTTTCCCTCGCTCATAAGCTTCAGCAGCTTCTTTAGTAGGAATTTTGATATCTACAACTTTTCCAGCTTCACCAGTTTTAAAAGCTATATAAGCTTGAATTTTTGGCATATCACCTGCTTTAGTATTAAGTTCTTTTTCACCATTAGCTCTATAACAATCATTGATAGCTTTCGTTAAAGATACTACCTCTTTTTTTGTTTCATCAAATTTAGGATATTCATTTCCTATAGTTGGATCTGGAAAACAACTTGCTACAGATTTCCCATTTGCAAACTTTTTATTGTAAAGTTTTTCACCTTGAGCTACCAACTCCTCTTGAACAAATCCACCTTGAAATTCTAAAGCTAAATATTGTTCTTTTGCTGATTTGTTATAAGCATATGAACCTAAAGCAAAATCTTTATGTTTCACACCTTTTTCAAACCCTGCTAACTCTGCATCAGTAGAGTATGGGAAAAATTTATCTTTATTTTTTTCTGCATCTTCAAATTTTGTTTCAAAATATTGAATCAATGCTTTTCTATCTTTTTCTGCTTGTTCATTAAAAGTAGCAGCATTTACACCGCTTACTGCTAATGCCAAAAGTACAGATGATTTTACAACTTTTTTTAACATACCATCCCCTTTATTATTTTATTTTTTGGATTAGCTTATTTTACTGCTACCTTAGCTTCTGATTTTTCACCTAAAAGATCAACACTTTTCACAATAATCTCATCACCAGCAGCACCTTTAAAATTGAATTTAATAAATGGATCTTTTGAAACAAATTGACTTACTGACATTTCAAATACTGTTTCCCCACCTACTGTTGCAATAATGTGTGTTAAAAAGTTTGTTGGAACTTTTTTTCTTTCTGCTTCTTGATAACTCAACATTTCATGTTTAATCATACCTTTTACTTCTACGATACCGTTTGATGCTTTTGCTTTTAATTTCATATCTGCCATATTATTTTCCTTTTTATCTTTTTCTATATTTTTTTAAATTTTTAATTATTTTTCAAATAAAAAAGTGGTAAATCAACCACCACATCCACCGATAGTAACTTTTACTTCTTTTGTAACTGAATGTAATTTTCCATCAACATCTGCTACAACTGTAACTTTTCCAGTTTTTTGCATTTTAATTCTAATTGCATAATCAGCAACAGCTCTCGAACCCATTGTAAATACAGCAACAGTAGCTTCTGGATTTGCATCTTGGAATATAGCAATAGTTTTAGCTTTTAAATCAGTTGTAAAACTAATAGGTATAACAGCACCATTTTCAGCGATATCTGGAGCAGATAAAGCAATTCCACCTTCAGTAGTAGCAGTTGTTCCAAACATAGCTTTCATAGCTTCATCAACTTTTGTTGCAGTCCATACTTTTGGTTTAGAAGCTCTAAAATCCTCTGCACTTAAAGTAACTGGTACCATAGACACAGCAGCAACACCTAAACTTAATCCTAAAAAATTTCTTCTATTCATACTTTTCTCCTCAGTTTTTAATTAATTGTTTTTAAATAAGCGATAACCGCTTTTATCTCTTCATCACTCAACCATCCACTTTTTCCAAATGCAGGCATCGCAGTGATTTTATTTCTGTCAAGAGGATTATAAATAACTTTATATAACTCCTCTTCTGGCCAATGTGCTAATCCAGTTAATTTTGGACCAAAGCTCCCAGGACCATCTAATGTTTTACCCTCAATAGCATGACATGCTATACAGTTTCCTTGAGTATTAGTGTTAAATATTTTCTCGCCTTTTTTGACTAGGTCATCATTTGCAGAAATATTTGAAACTAACAATCCACTTACAGCACTTGCGATAAGTAATTTTTTTGCCATTCCCATACCAACTCCTTTTAAAATTTCAGTAATCTTTTAATACCAAGACAAAGAATTATAATCAAATTTTAGAAAGAATGTCAAGGAATTTTGCAAAAAATTTGATTTATTTTCATACTATAAGTTTAGATTTTTTATATTATAAGTTTGAAAAAATCTATTTATTCAAAATGCCCAATTTATCGTATCTTTCACTTAATAATTAATAAGAATACAATTATATTATTTTATAAATTTTTGTTGTGAAAACATTGTTTTTTTGATTTTATGTTTTATAATATTTTATTATATTACTATAAGTTATAAAAGTTATTGATTGAAAAAATATTTGAAATAAAAAAAGCCCACTTAAAAAAGTGAGCTTTTAAAATATGGGACAATGATTATAATTATCTAAATTATTTACTTGTCCCTATCATATAATCAACAATTTTTTTAAAATCATCATCAGACATCTCATGTCCACCTTTTGGAGGCATCGCATTAAGACCATTGATACCATTGCTATACACAGTATCTAAACCTTTAGCAGTTACTTTTGCCCAAGCATCTTTATCACCAACTACAGGAGCTCCAATTGCTGCATTTGCATGACATGAAGCACATTTTTCTTCATATGCACCTTGCATTGGGTGAGCTGCTTTATTTTCAGGAACAAACCAACTTCGTTTAGTAGAAGGTGTTGGTTGGAAATCATTAAGTTCATTTGCTATTTTCATAACTGGAACTTTCCCTTTAATACAGTTAGTCATACATTTAGTACCTTTACCATAGTTCTTAGGATCGCTCATAAATGCTTTCATATTTTTTACACCTTGTTTTGGATCTTTAGGTGTATCAACTTGAGGGTAAAAACCATCTGCATTTGGCATTTTTATTTTTAGAAATTTTGCTCTATCTAACACATAATCATCACCAAGTTCTTCTCCATCAATCTTAATTCCATTTACAGAAAGTAAGTATGCAGTAATCGCATAAGTTTCACTATTACTTAAACTTTTTGGATTTGGAAATGGCATTGCATCTTGAATATACCAAAATAATGTACTTGCATATGGCCAATAACTTCCAATACTTCTTTGAGGTGGGTCCATATTTGGATTCTCATCAGCTGGATTCATAAGTTGATTTTTTAGACTAGCAACAGTTCCACCAACTAAAGCTGGATACCCTTTTCCACCACTTCCAAAGTCACCGTGACACATAGCACACTTAGCATCGTAGAGTTCTCCACCTTGTTCAACTGAACCTTGTGCTTTTTTTGGTTTTCCATCTTCACCAAGAACAACTTTACCATGTTTCATATCAAACTCTGGTACACCTGTTCCATCTGGCATAACATCAATATTCCAAGCTGCTAATTCAGTTTTTGTAGGTACTCTACCATGATTAAATTTTGCTTTTTGATCATTTACATAGTATGATGTATATTTCCCTTTTTTTATATCGTATTTCACACCACCATCTACTGCTTTTTTATCTAATTTATCTGCAGCTAAAGCTGAAGTCATAAGTAAAGAAGCCGATAGCCCCAAACCTATAATTGTTGCCTTAAGCTTTGTGTTTTCTAATATGTACATTATTGCACTCCCCTTTTTCAGTTATTTCCCAAGTTACAATTGCATTTCTATGATATACAGACTCAACACCAACCACTGAAGTTTCTTCATCAATTGTAGGTTGAATATTTCCTGAATCATCTGTCGCTCTACTTGCTAATAATAGAGGTTTACCATCCCATTTTGTGATGTAACTAAATCTAGTCCAAGATTTTGGTAATACTAAACCTTTTAGTTTTGCTTCAACCCAATTATTTCCACCATCAAAAGTGATATCAACACCTGTAATAGTCCCTTGTCCAGACCAAGCAAGACCTTCAATCTCTACCATATCTCCTATTTTAAGGTCAGTCCATGGTTTTTCTGGACATGGGCTAGTTACAACTGAATTTACCTCATTTACCCAAAAATATTGGATGGCTTTCCCAGATTTTTGAAGCATTGTATATTTTGAAGTTTCCTCTTTTGAATGCCAAGGTTTATCTGAAAATTCTAATCTTTTTAACCATTTTGTATTTAAGTTACCTTCCCAACCTGGAACAAGTAATCTTAATGGATACCCTTGTTCTGGTCTTAATGCTTCACCATTTTGACCCCATACAAGCATTGCATCATCAAGTGCTTTTTCAACTGGAATAGTTCTTGGATTTCCTGCATTGTCGCTTCCTTCAGCAAGCATCCAAACAGCATCATCTTCTAACCCAATATCATCCAATATAGTTTTAAGCATAACACCTGTCCACATAGCTGAACTCATCATCCCTTTTAAGAATTGAAGATTATTAAATTGTGGTCCTCTCCAATCAGTTGAACCATTCGCTGGACACTCAATAAAGTAAATTCTACTTTCACTTGGGTATTTTTTAAGTTCATCTAGAGTTAAAACAATCTCTTTTTTCACTTTTCCATGAATCATAAGTCTAAATTCATTTGGATCAACATGAGCTGTTCCACCATGATTTCTTGTAAAAAACAATCCATTTGGTGTAATAATCCCTTCTGATTCATGAATTGGACACATAGATACAGAAGCATACATATCACCAGATGATAATAAATCAGTTGTTCTTCTTACATTGTTGTGCTCATATGGAGATGGTATACCATATAGATTTTTTGTAACCATATCACCAAGTTTTGTCCCCCAAGGTGCTTCACCAATTATCGCATGGTCGTCTGCTTTGAGACTCATAGGCGATAAAACATTCGCTGCTGCTACTGCACCAACTGAATACACCGCTGTTTTTTTAAAAAAATCTCTTCTACTGTTTGGCATTTCTGCTTGAGTAGTTAAGTCTTTTTTAAAGATTTCGCTTATTTTCTTCATTTTTCCTCCTAAATTTTAGTTCATTTACCACTAAGAGCAGAAATTATAGAAAAAAATATTTCTATTGTCAAGGAATTTCAATGAATATAACTATTATTTTTTCTTATATAATAAGAAATTAATAACTAATATAAGTTATACTTTTTATTTTTTTTTGAACTAAAAAATTTATCTCGTATTGATTACCATAAACACTGTTATTTACGATGTTTGAAAATAGCCATAAAGAAAATTTATGATAAAAATAGCTATTTCTTTTAATCAAAAAAATAAATATTTTTTTTTGAAAAAAGTTCTTAAAAGTAACACATCATTTATTTTGTTATGATACTATTTTAAAAATATAGAAAATCAAACAATATGGATAAGGTAGAAGATGATAGAAAAAAATAGTGTACTTAAATTATTTATAGCAAATGAACAAACAAAATCTATGGAGGAAGTAAATAGATTTGAACTGCAAATTGGTGGAGTTGTTGGTGATAAATATTTTGGTAGAGAAAATAGAGAGGTACTCCTTACTAGTACTTATGGATACGAGCTTGCAAAAACTCACAATATTACTATCGATTATGGAACTTTAGGGGAAAATATTTTGACAGATATGAATATCAAAAGCCTCCAATTAGGTGACAAACTCAAAATTGGTGAAGCGGTACTTGAAGTGAGTATGCTTTGTCCTGTGTGTACCCATCTCTCCATTATCAAAAAAGAGCTTCCTAAACTCATCAAAGATGATAGAGGTATCTTCTTAAAGGTAATACAAAGTGGTACAATCAGCCAAAACGATACTTTAGAACTATTATAAATAGTTCTCTTTCTTGTCGCTGAAGTCCAATTCTGTTCCCATTTGCTTATATTTATCAAAATAAAACAATACAAAATTTTTAAGATTTTCATTATTTGGGAGAAAATACTTGTCCCCTTTTGTAGCAAATTGATTTAACCATATTGTTGCATCATTTTTTTCTAAATAATGGAGTGCTAATGAGGAGTAAACAGAGATATACCAATCTTTTAAAAGTTTAATCTTCATCCCACTTGTGTCAATTGCTAACTTTTTTTTCTCCTCATCAAAGCTTAAGACTCCGCTAGTAAAAAGCCCATTTAGGTGTATCAACCCCTCACAATAATATGGCTGTACTTCATCTACTTCCATCCAACCAATAAGTCCAACTGCCCGTTTTATAGTATCACTTATCACATATCTCTCAAGTTCACTCTCATCGCTACTATTCATAAAAAATGACACTAAACCACCAGTTGTAGCCTTGAACTCCTCTATATTTTTAAAGTTTCCACTCTTATTCATCACACTTTCAGTTGCTTCATCACACCACAATATATGCCCAAATTCATGACCAATCGTAGTAATATCATAGACTCTATGCCAATCTTTAGTATTTTTAAACAAAAAATTTCGCTCCGCAGTTAAAAACTCTTGCCCAAAAATCTCATTTGAGAGCTTTAAAAATGGCTTTGCCCTTTGTGTTTGAAGTATCTCATCACTAAAAGCAAATATCTTTTTACCCAACTCTTTTGATATTTTTTCATCATTTGGAACTACTTGAGCAGAAAAAAGTCCATTATATTCTGCACCAAAGAAAAGTGCAGGACGACCAATATAAAGTTGTACTTTATCTAAACTTTTTTGACAAAAATCAAAAACATCTTTATATTTTCCTTCACTATCAATCGCTTGATAAATCTCATTTGACATCTGTTTTAATTTTTTTGCTCTTTGATTTTCACTTTGATATGCAGGATTTGCAAGTCTTATATCCCACTCCAAAGCGACAGCTTTTCTATAATGGTCTTCATAATATTCCAAAGGATGCCCTATTTGTATTGGTGTAGTTATATCCATCCAAGCCCTATCAACTTCACTCCAATAATGAACTAATCTATCAGTTCTTTTTTCACTAAAAGCTGTGATTAAACTTTGAATATATTTTACATATTGCCATTTTTGTCCATACACTTCATCTTCAAGCTCAATAATTGCATCACTAAACTCTTCTAGTGCATCAATTACAGATAAAACCTCTTTTTTAAAAGCTTTGATATAAGCTTCACTTTTATAATTTTCATCTTCTTTTACAAGAACACTATAACTTCTATCTGCAACCATCTCATCGTGACCAAAATCAAAAAGATTATTTGATTCTAAGTATTCCATTACTTTCTCATCACTACCAAATTTTGTCGATAACTCTTTATTGATACCATTGATAATATAAGCTGTCCAACTACTTTGCCATACAGTCATACTGAGTCCAACATTGTAAACACCTTTAAAAACCTCTCTATAAAATGGCGTCAAAAGATTTTGATTTTGAATAAATGCAATCGTTTCATTGTGATAGTTATTCCAAAATTCTGCTACAAACTTATAAGCAATCTCAACCAAAGTAATTATTTTCTCTTCACTAAGCTCTCTCTTTTTCAAAACCTGAACAAAACTATCGTCCCTTAAACTTACAAGTCGTCCCACAAGTGCTACTCGTAAATCATCACTCATGGGAAGCTCTAATTTATTTGCCATTGCATCAATTATCTCTAACTTCTCAAACTCACTATTTTCTAAAAATTCATAAAGCTTATTAACCTCTTTTTTCTTTTCGCTCAAATAATCATATATTTTTTGAACATCTTTTAAAAAATTATCTTTCATTTTATCCTCAAATCTTTCTAATTTTTTATTTTTGATTTTCTATCAAAAATTCTTCAAATCGTATAATATCAGTATCTTTTCCAAGAATAACTAAAATATCTCCACTATCCAATCTATGATTTATTCCACGGGAAGCAAATATAAATTCATGACTTAACTCCCTATCTTGAATACCTAACAAAATCAAATTAAATTGTTTTAATTCGCTAAGCTCTTTTGAAAGTTTCCCCTCTAATATGCTCTCTTCTAAAACCAATATCTCTTTTACTAATAATCCAGAGTTTCTATATAAAATTCCATCTAAAATACTAAGAGAGATTGGCTTATCAAGTTGTCGATATATCCTCAAACCTGTCGTTTCACTAGGATTAATCACAACTGTTGCACCCGCTAATTTTAATTTTTTCTCTTCATTATGACTATTTGCCAAAGATATTATTCTCAAATCTGGATTAAGATTTCTAGCACTCAAAGTTATAAAAAGATTTCTATTGAAATCATTATGGATACAAAAAAGTGTATTTATCTCTTTTGTATCAATTCCTAGACTTAAAAGTTCTCTATCATCATAACACTCATACTCGTAAATATTATTTGTGTACTTATCCTTTTTAGCAAATTTGCAAATATCTCTAATAGGTTCAATTATCGCAAAATCATAATTTTCGGCTTGTAGCTTTGATGCTATCTCTGCAGCCATTTTACTATATCCAAATATTAATACCATTAGCTTGCCCTTTGAAGATATTTTTTAAATTCAGTTATTGTTTTTTCATAACCAATTACAACTAAAAAGTCTTTCGAATCCACAATCATATTCTCTTTATTTGGATTAAAAATAAAATTTGCTTTGTCACATTCTTTTGTAATTCCAACAAAAGTAAGATTAAATCTTTCAAAACTTATATCGCTTAATTTTTTTCCAATAAAATAAGAATTTTCAAAAACCTCAACTTCATTGATAACAGCACCTTTATAGTCAGTTAAAATATCATCAATTGCTTCAAAAGCAATAGGAGTTTTAATAAATCCAATAGCAATTTGTGCTAATAAATCGTTAGCCATAATTAACTCATTTGCACCAGCAATTCTAAATTTCTCTTTTGTTCTGTGCCGATTACATTTTGCAATAATTTGTATCTTCTTATTTAAACTACGAACTGCTAGGATAATTGATAGATTAATAGTATCATCATCTGTTAGAACTACTACTGATTTAATATTTGCATTTAAACCAATATTTTCTAATAAATCAATATCTGAAGCATCATCTTTTATGATATTAACACTATGAAGTTCTGCTTGATGAAATACTTCTGGATTTGGATCAATAACCAATACCCGATGTCCATTTTTAAGTAAATTATCCACAAGTATATGTCCAGCTTTTCCAAAACCACACACCAAAATATATTTTTTTGCTTTATTAATACCTGTTATTGTTTTATTTTTTTTAATAATATCTAATTTATCAGACATAGCACTTGTAACAATTGCGGTAAAAAATGCAGCAACAG
>CAZHJR010000005.1:38707-40482 GCA_964533335.1 uncultured Helicobacter sp.
GATGTCGCACTTCATAGACTAAGATTCCAACTGTTGTAATAACCAAAAAAATAATGAACATATCAAAATATCTTTTATGCTTTGAAAATTCATTTTCTAAGATATTAATTAAAAAAACTCTAAACCGATGATACGATTTAGAGTTTTCTATAAAATATGCAAATTGTACAACTTGCTTTGAAAAACTATCAAACATTGTGTGGATGATTTTTTGATAATAAATTTCTCATCGACAAATAGCTATTTAATGCACTTATATATGCTTTTGCACTAGCTAACATCGTATCGATACTAAGCCCATGTCCAATCATCGCTGGGTTGTGATTGTCAAACACCACTTTACAAGTCACTTTGGCTAAGGCATCTTGACCCTCGCTTACAGCTTTTACAGTATAATCATGAAGAACCCCTTTGTATCCTGTGATTCTATCGATTGTTTTAAAAATCGCATCAATTGTCCCATCACCGATAGCTGCATCTGTATATTCTTTTCCTTCAAATCGCACACAAACAGCAGCACTTGGAACTCCATTTGAACAATCAGCGATTTGTAATGAAACTAACTCATAAGTAACATTTGTAGATAACTTTTCATCTGTAATAATCATTCTAATATCATCATCTGTAATCTCTTTTTTCTTATCACAAATCACTTTGAAACTTTCAAATGTTTTATTTAACTCTTCATCACTTAAATTATCAATCCCCATAGAAACCAACTTATCTTTAAATGCTGCTCGTCCTGAATGTTTCCCTAAAACTATTGAGTTGTTTTTTTCAATTCCTATATCTTCAGGTCTTATTATCTCATAAGTTTCACTGTGTTTTAAAACACCATCTTGGTGGATTCCACTCTCATGTGAAAAGGCATTTTTCCCAACAATTGCTTTATTTGGTTGAGGCTCAATACCTGTAATAGTAGCAACTAATTTACTTGCTTTCATTATCTCTTTTGTGTTGATATTGGTATCAAATCCACCAAACATATCTTTTCTTGTTTTTAACACCATCACAATCTCTTCCATCGCTGCATTTCCAGCTCTTTCACCTAAACCATTGATTGTACATTCCACTTGTCTAGCACCTGCATCAATACCAGCTAAGGTATTTGCAACAGCTAATCCTAAATCGTTGTGGTTATGTAAAGAGATGATAGCTCTATCACCTATAAATGTATGTAACTCTTTTACCATCGCATATATCTCATTTGGCAATCTATATCCAACAGTATCTGGTAAATTAATTGTTCTAGCCCCAGCTTGAATTACCGCATCAATAATCTCTTTCATAAAAGGGATTTCACTTCTCCCTGCATCTTCTAAAGAAAATTCCACATCATCTACAAAAGTTTTTGCATAGCTTACTGCATTGATAGCTTTTTTAATTACCTCATCTGGAGATAATTTTAATTTATACTGCATATGGATTGGGCTTGTTGCTATAAAAGTATGAATTCTATTCATTTTTGCTCTTTGTACAGCTAAACCTGCTTGTTTGATATCGTTATCAACTGACCTTGCTAAAGAACAAATTCTACTATTTTGTATCGTTTGAGCAATTTGAGAGATCGCATCAAAATCCCCTGGACTCGCTGCTGCAAAACCAGCTTCAATCACATCTACTCGTAATCTTTCTAATTGCTCCGCTATTTGAATCTTCTCACTTGTATTCATTGAAGCACCTGGACTTTGCTCACCATCTCTTAATGTTGTATCGAAAATTATTATTTTTTTATCATCTGTTATTATATTTGACATTGTATATCCTTTAAAATG
>CAZHJR010000006.1:0-12235 GCA_964533335.1 uncultured Helicobacter sp.
GAAATATTTCTTGGTATGATAGCTGGGTATTTTGGTTTAATCTATGGCGATGATATGCTTAAAATCATCTCAAAATTTGGCTTTTTATATCTTATGTTTTTAACTGGCTTGGAGATAAATCTTAAACTTGTAGCGATTATTCGAAAAGACTTATCTTTTAATGTTGCCCTTTATTTTACTTTTTTATACTCTCTTGCAGCTATTGCTTGTTTTGCATTTGATTTGAGTGTAGTCTATCTTGTAGCACTTCCAATTTTTTCTTTGGGAATGTTAATGATGCTCATAAGAGAGTATGGCAAAAATGAGCCTTGGCTTAATCTTGCTCTTTCTATCGGGATTGTAGGAGAAATTATTAGTATTTTAGCCCTTACTGTTTTTAGCGGTTTGCTTGAATTTGGCTTTAATCTGAATTTTTTAAGTTCTATTGCAACCCTTGGAATTGTAATTTTTACAACTATTTTGATTTTAAATTTTTTTAAAATCCTTTTTTGGTGGTATCCAGAACTAAAAACTCAAATAATGCCAGATGCTGATAAGCAAGATAGGGATGTAAGATTTGCTTTTGCACTCTTTTTTATCCTTATTGCTTTAATGCTGTATTTAAAAGTTGATCTTGTACTTGGGGCATTTACAGCAGGGTTATTTTTAAAAATCTTCTTTCACAATAAAGAGGAGTTATTTGAAAAATTAGCATCTGTTGGATTTGGCTTTTTTGTTCCGATATTTTTTATCTATACAGGTTCAACAGTTAAGCTTGATATGATAACAACAGATATTTTATACCATGCCTTATATATTATTTTAGCGATTATCTCAATTCGGCTCATTAGCTCATTTGTTGCATTTTACAATTATCTAAAATTTAAACAGACAATTCTTTTTGCACTAAGTGACTCAATGCCACTTACTTTTTTGGTTGCGATTTCGATGATTGGGTATTCTCATGGGATTATCACTCAAAATGAGTATTTTGCATTTATTTTAGCAAGTATGATTGATGGGCTATTCTTAATGATTGTAATTAGACGACTTTATATATGGTTTGGATTTGAAAAACATACATTGTAGCAATAACAGCAACTAAGATTATGGATAAAAAACTCAACCATTATAAAAATGTTCTCCATGGATTTTTTCTCTCCATCGGTACAACTATCGCCGAACCCCATACGATATTACCACTTATTGTGACCCATTTTGGTGGAGGCTCTATCTTAGTTGGACTCTATTCTGCACTTTTAAAAGGGGGAGTTGTCCTTATCCAGCTTTATGCAGCTTTTCATGCTCAAAGTTATCCTTATATGCTTAAATATTTGAGACGGGTTTTTTTGGTGCGATTTTTTGCTTGGTTTTTTATAGGGGTTGCTATTATTGTTTTTGGAGATGAATATAAAGAGTTAGCCCTTATTTCAATAGGTCTTGGTTTGTTTATCTTTTCTTTTTCTGCTGGATTTGGGATGATATATTTCAAAGAGATAACAGCAAAGATTTTTACACATAAATTTCGTGGCAAAACGATGGCGGTGAGGCAGTTTTTTTCTGCATTTGGTGCAATTTTAAGTGGAGCAGGTGCAGGGTATATTTTGGGGCATTTTGAAGCTCCATTTAGTTACGGACTCCTTTTTATTATCAGCACTTTTTTGATGGGATGTGGATATTTAGCTTTTGGGCTTGTGGAGGAACCTATCAAAGAAACAGTTGTCAAAAAAGAGAACTCTTTTAAACTTTTTTTGAAAAATGCTTTTGCAATTCTTAAAAGTGACAAACTTTTTCAAGTGCAGATTTTTACTTTTTTGTTTGCTTATAGTTATCTTTTTGCTTTACCGTTTATCATCATCGATGCAAAAAATTCTATCACACTCGATGGTGCTGCGATAGGATGGATTATCACAGCTCAGATGGTTGGGGCGATGTTTAGTAATATTATTTGGGGGAAAATGAGTTCTCTTGGATTTTATAAAAGAATCTCAAATATCACATTAGCGATGTTTATTGTTGCTATCTCTTTGGCATTTATTGGTGGAAGTTTACTTATCTATATGGCTATATTTTTTATCGTTGGAGCTGCGATTGATGGAAATCGAATCGCTTCAGAAAATCTTGTCCTTTATATTGCCCCTGAAGAAAAAAGACCTATTTATATCGCTTTGCAAAACAATATCGTCTCTTTTGGAATCTTTTTTTCAATCCTTGGAGGGATAATTTTATCCCTCACAAGCTATACCGTTTTGTATATTTTTACTATAAGTTTACTTTTTGTCGCTTTTATTGCATCTTTTAAACTCAAAGATTAGACTATCTCTTTTTAGAAAGATAGATAAACACCCCAAGAGCGATAATCAAGAAAGAGACTCCACATATCAAATAAACAGCATTTATCATTTGTGAATAGTCATCAATTGCTATTTTAAAGACCACCATCAAAGATTCGATAAGTAAAGCGATGATAATAGTGATAGCAAATTTTGTAAAAACTTTGTACTCTATCTTACTATTTTTGAGGTAGCTTTTGAAAACAACCTCTTGTTCTAAAATAGTTTTTGCAAGGTCAAAGATAGCAAGTCCTAAAGTAAGAGCAATAACTGGTTTAAATATAGATTCGATTGAAAGACCTGATTTAAAAAATAAACTATCAATAAATTCAAAAACAGAATACCCAATAGTAAAGAGTGCTAAAACCATCATCACGTTTGCAGCGATAAAATAAAAACTTTTACTGACAAAGTTAAACTCTTTGTGAATCTCAATAAGCCCCAATCTTTCTAGTAAAGCAACAAGTGTAAAATCAAGAAAAAATACTTTATCATTTTCCTCTTTTACAACTGTGATACAAGTTTGCCCTGTAGCACTACTGATGTAAGGTTTGCTTATAGAGATATTTGAACTATTAAACTGCATTTTTTTAAGAAGATAGTTTCTATCTCTCCCTTTTGGAATATCACTTGTTTTGTTTCTATAGATGTTTGGAGATATTTGAATAAGTGTATCTTTATCACAAACATAGACAAGTTCAAGTGATGGAAAAACTGTGTATAGTTTTTTAAAATTTTCTTTTTCTCGTATAGAGAGGTCACCTAAATTTTGAATAGTTTCTGTTAAAAATTTTTCGATATCTGTAACATTTGATTCATATATTTCTGTAAATTCTTGCATAAGATTTACCTCCTTTAATTTGTTTAAATTATACACTTTTTAATAGTTTATTAGAAAAAATGTTTGGATATTTAATAAACAATTTTTTGAGCTTGCTGTAACTTATTACTTTAAAAATGAGAAGTATAAAATGAAGATACAATTATTTTTTAGTTAAAATTTTGTTCAAAATTACAATAAACTTACAAAAGGCTTTTTATGCATACGAAAGATATCACATTTGATTTGACACTAAAAGAATACAAAGAAACTATAAAAAGATTATTTTTGGATAATTATTTTGTAAAAACAAGAGATACAAATACAAACGATATTGTAGTTATAGAGAATAGTTTTTCTCAATTGATTGATAGTGTGATTGAAGGAAAAATAGAAAATAGTATAAAGATATGTGAAGAGATAACTTCACATAGTGTGAAAATAAATCTACCATATGTTTTCTTAGTCCATGAATTTATTCAACTTCATAAGATTATTGTAGGGGTTGTTTTAGAACATTATGATAAAACGAATATGCTAAGCATCTATAATTTGCAATTGGTTTTTGAAGATGTTATCGCAAAGATTTATCTTGAAAGTTATACGGTAAGTTTACTTGCAAAGAATAATGTGCGAATTAATAGTTTAAAAGATATTTATGAAAAAAATATTGTGCAATACTATAAATCACATCTATTATGGCTTTCAAATCTTGTAAAATCTGTCCAAGATAAAAAACATCCTTTCCCTGAAACAAACCATACTTTATGTGCTTTTGGACAATGGCTCCATAGTAGTGGAAAAGATATCATTCAAAATAACTCTAAATTTAAAGAGGTGGAAAAACAACATCAAAATCTTCATCTTATGGCTACAAAGATTAAAAGTTATCTAGAGAAAGAGAATGTTGAAAATCATATTATTTTAACTTACCTTGAAAAAGCAGAGATGATATCTTTGATTTTAGGGACTGAACTTGCATTGATTGATAATACACTTATCAATTCAACTTCTTCAAAAGATACACTTACAGGTGCTCTAAGTAGACAAAAACTAGCTCAACTCTATACAAATCAACATGAAATCTCTATTGCAACTACACAGCCTTTTGTTATAGCAATAAGTGACTTAGATAATTTTAAAAGTGTAAATGATACTTATGGACATCTTGCTGGGGATAAAGTGCTTAAAGGTTTTGTAGAAACTGCAAAAAAACAGATGAGAAACTCAGATATGATTATTAGATATGGTGGAGAAGAGTTTATTTTTATACTTCCAGCAGTGAGTTATGAGATTGGGAAAAAAATTTTAGAAAAAATTAGAGTTGCATTTGAAGAATTTCAAATAGAGTTTGAAGGAAATATCATCAAAACAACTGTAAGTATAGGGATGATGGCACTTGATTCTAATGATGAAAATCTCAATCTTAAAGATTTAGAGGATGCCGTCTCTATTATCGATAAAAAATTGTATCATGCAAAAAATGAAGGGAAAAACAAAATAGTATGAAACAAAAAGCGATATTTTTAGATAGAGATGGTGTTATCAATGTTGAAAAGGATTATCTCTATAAGATTGAAGATTTTGAGTTTATTGATGGATTGTTTGATGCTTTACGATATTTGAAATCTTTGGGCTTTTTATTTTTTGTGATTACAAATCAATCTGGAATAGGGCGAGGATACTATACTATAGAGGATTTTGATAGATTAACACAGTGGATGAAACAACGATTTGCAGAGGAAAACATCATAATAAGTCAAGTTGAATTTTGTCCTCATGCACCTGAAGTTGATTGTGAATGTAGAAAGCCTAAAATAGGGATGATACAAAATATTGCAAGGAATTTTCAGATAGATTTTGAAAATTCATGGCTTATTGGAGACAAAGAGAGCGATATACAATGTGCAATAAATAGTGGGATTGCTAATACTATTCAAGTAAGAAGCGGACACACTTTTGATAAAAGTCAGGCAACTTTTGTGATAGATATGTTAGACTTCAACTCTATTTCAAAAATTATTTTTTAAAGGGTTTGGATGACACATTTTTACTTTTTTTTAAGATTACTAAGGGAATCTTTTAGGGATCTTTTACCAATTGTTTTAGTAATTCTTATTTTTCAGTTAGCAGTATTACAGACAATTCCTGCAGATTGGGCACCTACAACTATTGGGATGATTATTGTAGGTATTGGACTTGCTATTTTTTTATATGGTTTGGAGATTGGGATATTTCCAGTAGGTGAAGGTCTTGCAAAAGATTTTGCAAAGAGTGGTTCAACTATTTGGATTTTGATCTTTGGGTTTATGATAGGATTTGGTACAACTATAGCTGAACCTGCACTAGTGGTGATAGCTGAGAAAGCTGCAGCGATTAGTAATGGAAGAATTGAAGCAGATATCTTACGATATGTAGTAGCACTTTCTGTTGGATTTGCTATTGTACTTGGGGTGTATAGAATCATAAAAGGGCATCCTATCCATTATTATATTATTACTGGGTATCTTTTAGTAGTTGGGGTAACTTTTTTCTCTCCAAGTGAAATTATTGGACTTGCATATGATTTAGGTGGAGTTACTACTTCAACTGTTACAGTTCCATTGGTTGCTGCTTTAGGGATTGGACTAGCTTCTACTATCAAAGGGAGAAATCCTATTATTGATGGATTTGGTCTTATCGCCTTTGCTTCGCTTACCCCAATGATATTTGTCCAAGTGTATGGAATTTATGTGTACAATTTTGGTGAAGTTTCACAAGTAGTTCAAGCTGCAGGGGTTGTAATAGAGGCACAAGCTTCAGTTTCTACTGTTATTACTCCACAGAGTGTTGCATTTGGATTGTATGCGGTTGTAAAAGATGTTGCACCTATTTTAGGGGTAATTTTCTTTTTTCAATATGTAATACTTAAAAAACCAATTGAAAATCTTGGTAGTGTTTTAATTGGATTTGTTCTTGTAATTATTGGTCTATATGCTTTTATTTTAGGGCTTGAGATGGGGCTTTTTGCTCTTGGTGAATCGATGGCTTTTCAATTAACTCAAGCTGGAAATATGTGGGTTATCTATATTTTTGCTTTTGCTATTGGATTTTCAACAACGATGGCAGAACCTGCACTTATGGCAATTGCAAAAAAATCAAAAGAGATTAGTGATGGAAAGATAAATGATTTAAGTTTACGATTATTTGTTGCTATTGGTGTTGCTATTGGTATAGCCCTTGGAGCTTTTAGAATCGTTGATGGTGGGCATATCCATTATTATATTATCTTTGGTTACTTTATAGTTATTTTACTTACTTTTATAGCTCCAAAACATATTATACCAATCGCTTATGATAGTGGAGGAGTTACAACTTCAACTGTTACAGTTCCATTGGTCGCTGCTTTGGGGATTGGACTTGCTACAAATATTGAAGGGAGAAGTCCACTGATAGATGGTTTTGGACTTGTAGCCTTTGCTTCACTTTTCCCTATGATTACAGTTATGTTATATGGTATTTTTGTTGAAAAATTCCATATCAAAGGGGATACTGATATAGAGAAAGAGGCTAAAAAAGATAAACTTTCTAAAATTCATGGATCTTTAGAGGGTGTAGATGATATGAGTCTTTCAACTATTAATATTGATGGATTAGAGTTACGGCACTCGCTAAAACTTGATTTTTCAGCTGTTGTGGTTATTGTTCCAAGAGGGAAAGAGGATGATGCATTACATGCAGCAAAAGAGGGTGGAGCTAGTGGTGTGACTATCCTAAATGCAAGTGGTATGGGTCTTGCTGAATTAGAGAATTTTTACAGACATTCACACGAGGAGAGTGATAAAGTTTTACTCTTTATCGTTCCAACTTTAATGGTGGATAATATTATTAAAAAAGTTGTAGCAAAATTGCATATCACCACTACTGGAGATGGGATAGCATTTAGTGTTCCTATCTCTCATATGAAAGGGATAAGTATGAGACAAGAAGATATCTTTGAAAGAGAAATTGAAGAGTTAAAAAGTAAGAAAAGTAGATGAAATCTCTTTTTAAAGATTAAGCTTTCTAAAGCTATAATCTCTCCATCTTAATATAAGGATTGTTTATATGAAATTAATTTTTGCTTTCGTTTTATTTGTAAGTGGATTGTTTGCAAATGAAGATGGATTTTTGGAGCCGAATAAGGCTTTTATGGTTACAGTTAAAGAAGCTACAAAGAGTGTAGATATCAGTGTAAAGCTTCATAAAACTATCTATATTTATGATGATAAAGTTGAGGTGCTTATCAATAAAACAAATGTTACAAAAAAAGTATTCACAAAAAAACCAGTTGACCATGATGGTTTTATAGTGCATATGGGTGAATTTGTTATAAAAGTTCCAAAAACACTTATTAAAGAGGTTGGTGGAGAAAAACCTTATAGTATTACTTTTAATTATCAAGGATGTTCAGAAGAGGGACTTTGTTATGCACCAATGTCAAGCACTTTTTCTGGAAAATTTGAAACAATGGTTAAAGAGGAAGCGAAAGTAGAACCAACGAATGAAGTGAAAGTTACACCAGTAGTTGAACCAAAGGTTGATACAACAGTAGCACCTGTGAACGAATCAAAAAAAGAACCAGAAGTGGTGGTGCCAGCAGCAAATGAAAAAGATGAAACAAGTTCAATTGCTGATATTTTATCTGGTGGAAATATCTTTTTAATTTTGGCTACATTTTTTGGATTTGGACTTTTACTTTCTCTAACTCCTTGTATTTTCCCAATGGTACCGATTCTCTCAAGTATCATCGTACAACATTCAAATAAAGATGGTGGGAAAATGTCGGCTAAAAAAGGATTTTTCCTCTCTTTAGTCTATGTACTTTCTATGAGTGCAGCTTATACAATTGCTGGAGTTTTAGCAGGATTATTTGGAGCAAATATTCAAGCGATGCTTCAAGATCCAGTTGTATTAGTTATTTTTGCTGGTGTTTTTGTTGCTCTTGCATTCTCATTATTTGGATATTATTCTCTTGAACTTCCACAAAGTTTTCAAAATAAAATCAATAACATTACAGGTGGAGGTAAAAATCAAGGGGTAGCTGGTGTTGCTATTATGGGGTTTTTATCAGCTCTGATTGTAGGACCTTGTGTCGCTCCACCACTTGCTGGAGCTTTGATGTATATTGGTCAAACAGGTGATGCAGTTCTTGGTGGACTTGCACTATTTGTGATGAGTTTAGGTCTTGGGATGCCACTTTTACTTGTTGGTGCAGGGGCTGGAAAATATATGCCAAAACCAGGTGGATGGATGGAAACAGTTTCAAAAGTGTTTGGTATTGTGATGTTAGCACTTGCTGTTTATATGCTTGATCGTATTCTTGATCCTATAGTAATAATGGTTTTATGGGGATTAGTTCTTCTTGGTGGTGGATTGTTCCTCCAAGAATTTAAACATATCATAGTTAGAGTAATTTCAACCCTTATATTGATTTTAGGGGTAAGTATGATTATTGGAGCTTTAAGTGGAGCAACAAATCCACTCAAACCATTTGAAAAATTTACACAAGGGCAACAAGGGACAGGTGTAGCTTCTGCTCAATTAGTATTTGAAAAAGTACATTCACTAAAAGAACTTGAAGAAAAAGTAGCTAATTCTAAAAAGCCTGTATTGGTTGATTTTTGGGCTACTTGGTGTGTAAGTTGTAAAGAACTTGATAATTTTACACTTAGCAATCCAGAAGTACAAGAAGCACTCAAAGGATATACTCTTCTTAAAGCTGATGTTTCTGCAAATACACAAGATGACCAAGAGATGATGAAAAAATTTAATGTTTTTGGTCCACCAGCTTTAATCTTTTATGATAAAGATGGAAAACTACTTGAAAATAAAAGAATCGTTGGATACAAAAATCCAAAAGAATTTTTAGAGATTTTAAATAAATAACAATAGAGTTCATTTTATGAACTCTATTGTAGATGTTTGACCATTAGGTTATTGGGATATTATTTCTTTTAAACTCTTTTATCAACATCAAGCTTCTTGCATAAATATATTCTTTTAATGATTTATACTCTTTCCCCTCTAGTTCAAAGTAAAAAAGTGCTCTTATTTCATTGTTTTCATTAAGAATTCTATTTATTATCGCTTGTGTTTGTATTGTATGGGATTCAAATGTATTTATTTCATGTAAATGATTGAGTTTAAAGGAGATAATCAGTTGTATTTCACTATTGATATTGAGATTACTAAACATTTGAGGCAGTGAAACTAATGCATATTTAATAGAAAGATTGATTACATCACATTTATATTTTTTCTTATCTATAATAACTGTAATATAGAAGAAATTATCTGGAACAATTCTAATATATTGTCTATGATGAACATAAGACTTGATAAAACTTAGTTGATGAAAAGAAGCGATATCTTTTTCATTATCTACATCTTTTAAATAGGCATAAATATCGTAAGATAAATATCTTGAACTCATAATAGAATGGTGAGAATATTCTAAAATATATTTTTGAATATCCTTAATCTTAACATAAACAATTTCATTTTCTATATCTAAAATGGAAGCTTGACGAATTAAAGGTACACCTTTATAATGGTTGATAAGTTCTATTTCACAATTTTTATTTTCAATCAAATATTTAACCGCTTCATAAGGTGTCTCATATAAGCTTGATAGATTTGTATTGTAAATTAATGATGGATCATTCATAACTAGGTATTCTAAGCAATGGATAATTTTGTCTTTTATAATGGTTAAGGTTAATGGTTTTGGCAAAAAACTTGCTATATTGTAATCTATACATTTGATAAGAGTATCTGGATCTTTTGAAGATGATGTGACAAGAATGATTTGTTTTGGAAACCTACTTTGTATCTCTTCTATCAATTTAAAAGGTTCTATATTTGAAGTTTGTAAATCAAGAAAAATATAATCTGGTTTCTTATTTTTGAGATACTCTTGAATCTCATTATATTTTTCAAGATATTGAACATTTATAAATAATTCATGAAAGTAATCTTTAAAATTATTTTCTATTTCATGTGAACTTTGAATAACTAAAGCAGTTAAATTTTTTGTTAGTTTATTTAAAATATATTGTTCTGAAGTAGTATCCATTTATCCCCAACTATGTTTATTTTGATTATATACAACTTTTGTTGATATTTTAGCATCCCTTGCTTGTTTCATTTGAAATGAGCGGTATCTCTATAAAGAACTTTGCACCATTTTGTGTATTTTTGACATATAGTTTCCCTTTTAAACTTTCAGTAATAATTTGTTTACTCATATAAAGCCCTATACCTGTCCCATGAGACTTGTCTTTTGTAGTAAAGTGTTGATCAAATATTTTTGGTATAACTTCAAGTGGAACACCACCTCCATTATCCTCTATCGTTAATAGTGCATAATCTTCAAATTTGAAAAATTCCACCTCTATCCAAGGATTCACTATTTTATTTTCTATTAAAATATCTTTTCCATTATTGATAATGTTTATTATTACCTCAGAAAGTTCACCTGCAATCATTTGCATAATAATTGGTTCTTCAATATGGATATTTTTTTTCAATGTAATGCCATTATCAACTAATGTAATATTTATAATTTCAAGAGATTGACGGAGAGTATCTTGCAAAACAACATCTTTGAGTTCTTTATCTTCCATTAAATAATTTCTAAAAGTTGTAATAATCTCAGATAACCTTTCTGTATTTTGTGTTATTTTTTCACAAGATAAAATCAAATCTTCATCACTTAAAATCCCATACTCTTTTTTAAATAAAATTCCAGTTGCATAAGTTGAAATTGAACTAAGTGGTTGCCTCCATTGATGTGCAATATTTCCTATCATCTCCCCTAATGAAGCCATTTTTGATTGTTCAAAAAGGAGTTGCTCTTTTTGAATATTTTTCTTAACCTCTTCATCAACCCTTCGTTCCAAATTTTCAGCAAATCTCCTTTCATTATCAATAAGCAATTCAGCTTCATGGATATTATCATTAATCTTAGCCGATATCTTCCCTAGTTCATCGTTATAAATAATCTCAATATCATTTACTTGTGTTGTTTTTTGGGATAAAAATTTAAAAAATCCATCAATTCCATTTGAAAGATTTTGTAATGAAATGAAAATGGTATGTTGCAAAATATATCCAAGAAGAAGAAAAATCAATAATGAAATAAAAGAAACTAAAAAAAATGTGATTATCATATTTGACATATTATGATTGATCTCAAAAAATCTTTTATTTAAGTTTTCGTTTGAATGCAATATAAATAAATCAAGTTCTTCAAACATTTTATGAGAGATAGCATTGATACCTAATAAATTATCAATACCATCTTCAAAATCAGCTGAAAACTGCATTGGTAAATCTTTTGCCATAGCATAATAACTTGTGTATCTAATATTTAATTTTTCTAGAGTTTCTAGCAACTCTCTATTATTTGTTGAAGCCATAATGGTGTGGATATTGTCAAAATCTTTTAAAATTTTTTGATTTAAATCATCAATCACTTTTTTTTCAATTGTTTGTTGCTCCTTTAATAAGGAATGAGTTAATATATAATTGTGAAGATTTGATATGTCGTTTTTTAAACTATTTGAGATATTCTTAATTTGTAACTCTTTTGTTTCCATAGCTACAAAGCTATTTTTTAAATAATCTGCAAATCCATAAGCAACAAATGTCATAATTAAAATAATGACCGTAGCCAATAATGAGAGAATTTTTATCTTGCTCTTAATTGTATAGTTTTTTAAAAAAATCATATTGAATACTTTGAATTTTTAAAATAAAACATTAAAGGTTAAGTATGTATTTGTAACTTCTTTAACCTCTTTTGTCGCTAATCCACTAGAAATTGGATTTGGAGTCCCTAGCCAACTTCCACTTCCTGAGTAATCATAGTTAATACCCACATATCCCAATCTTACATTTGCAAATTTATTGATCTTTTTGGAGAGATAGAGTTCCGTTGCTGTTCCTCTAGTGGCTAATTTATTCATAGGATCATTTGATGAAAAGGTAAAAGAAAACCAGTTTTTACTCCCTTTATTGTATTCGGCTCCAATAGACCAATCATTATCTATTGAATACTGAGTACCAAGCCAAATCGCAT
>CAZHJR010000006.1:12335-20775 GCA_964533335.1 uncultured Helicobacter sp.
TGTGAACAAGTTTTATCCAAAAATAAACCAGTTACTGTTGTATCTTTCATTGTTGTATTATAGTCACTTCCATTATTGGGTGTTCCATAAGCAACTCTTAATGTTGTGGTTCCATGAAAGATTTTTGAAATATCTGCCGTTAAAACAGCTCCATCTGCCGCTCCATCAAAGGCTAAAGCATCATAAGTCCCTTTTCTTGTTGTTTCCTCTTTGATTTGGTAGCTTGGTCCATCACTACTTGGTTGTCTTCCTAGTGTGAGCGTGAGTGGATAGGCATCTCCTTTATTTAAACTCCAGTCAAGATAAGCTCTTTCAACAAAAAGTGCTGAACTATTATCTGGGTATCTTCCCTGTTTTGCATCCATTGAAGCCATACCAGTTTGATTTTCATTTGAATCTCCCCAGTTTTTATAAGAAGACAATCTTCCTGTAAATTTTAAATTATCAGCTATTTCTGCTTTCATATTGAGATAAAATTTTGTTCGAAAAATTGGGTCTTCATTGATTGGATTATCTGATGATTTCGCATAAGTCGTTTTGAGATTGTTCATCTCTACTCTCATTCCAAGCCCCAAAGATACTTTATCAACTAAAGTCCTTGTTTCGATACTCTCAACTCTTTCATCTATCTCTTCAATTTGAGTTTTTGCTTCTTTTAAACTTTTGATTTCATTTTCTAAAGTCGTAATCCTTTCTTCAACCGAAATAGCTACAAGATTAGTAGAAATTAAGAAACTTCCAACGACACTTCTAAAGATAATTTGTTTCATTTTTTACAATCCTTCGTTCATATTTGATTATATTCCAGCTACAGCTGGTGCATCTGAATCGGCAGCATGCTTTATAAGGTATTCTAGTAATACTTTTTTTTCCTCATTATTGAGTCCTACAATACCCATTTTTTCCATTTTTGCATTATTTCCAAACAGCCGAATCCACTGTGTTGTAGCTTTTTCAGAACCACCAAGTTTGAACTTTTTTGCCAAAGCTTTACCATCTGCACCAAATGCTAAAATAGCACTCATAGATAAAGCGAATATTCCTACAAAAATTTTTCTCACCTTTTTCCCTTAATCTCTTTAAAGAGTCTATTTAAATCACTTCAACAAATCTACTAATTGTAATCTTTTTGTAATTTTATCATATATATGTAATATTACTGTCATATTTTATAGCATTTTTAAGAAATAACTTCAGTTCAAGATTAATTGTATGTAATAAGTGTTGCATTTTGTGTTGCAAAAGAAGTCTGCTATGATTTATGAGAAGAAAGATTTGCTCTAAATAGTTGCAATAGATTAAATCTTAAGAATCCTATAAAACTTCTGATAGTTTTATTTTGAAGACTAAAAAATTTACTTTAGTTGTAAGGCAATGTAATCGTAAACTCAGCTCCAAGATATGTTTTACCATTGTACTCAAACTCTTCATTTGTAGCTACAATTGTTCCACCCATACCATCAACTATGAGTTTATTGCTCATACTCAGTCCAAGCCCTGTCCCTTGGGATTGATGTTTTGTAGTAAAATAAGGTTCAAATATTCTAGGCAATACATTTTGTGGTATCCCTCCAGCATTATCTTTTATAGTTATCACTGCCTTATCATCTTTTATGATTGTTGATATAAAGATTGCTCTATCTTCTTCATTTTTATCTTTCAAAGCATCTTTTGCATTATTAAAAATATTGATTAGACATTGTGTAAGTTCGTTTGGATAGCCATCAAGTTTTATATCATCTTGTAACTCTAAAATTATATTTATGTAATTTGTTTTTATAGCACCATTTACTAAATTTAAAAAACTATGCATGATATCTTTTAGGTTAAATGTAGTTTTTTCTCTATCCCCTTTTATAAAGTTTCTAAAATCATCTATTGTTTTTGAGAGATATTGAGCATTTTTATTTATAGTTTCACAACTCTCACTAAATTTCTCGTCCGTAAGTAATCCATACTCTTTTTGCATTAACATACCAGTAGCACTTGTAGATATTACAGATAGAGGTTGTCTCCATTGATGGGCAATATTCCCTATCATTTCACCCATAGAAACCAATTTAGCTTGTTCAAGTGCAAGTTGTTCTTTTTTTGCATTTTCTTCTACTAATAATTTATCTTTCGCATTTTTAATGATTACAATATAAATTACAAATAAAAGCATTAAGAGTACAAACAATACCAATAGCATAATAAGATAATAATTTTTGTGCATAGCTGATAATTCATCTCCACTACTTCGAATACTTAAAAAAGCTTCTTCTTCATTATTTGCTTTGTTTATTATTGGGATTATTGTAAATATTTTTTTATTTAGATCATCGTAAATTGAAAGTGGTGTAGTGTATTTAGTGACATGATTCCAAATAGCATCTGTAATATCTTTATTTGGTATGAGTTTTGTCATAGTTTTATTTGTTGTTTTTTCAAGCTTGTTCAAGACACTTGCATCGTATAGATAACCTTTGTGATGTGAGTTTTTGTATTGTGTTGATTTTGCTAAAAATGCAATATCAAATTTTTCCTGTTTTATGAAAAAATTACTTAACACATCATATTGTTTCATAATTGCAGAGGTGATTGCTGCTGGATTAAATGTTAATGAGACAAGTCCAACAAATTGTTTTTGTTCATCGAATATTGGATATGTAAATCTAAAGCCAGCACCATTCTTCCCAACTTCAAATGAATCAAAAGCTGATTGTGTTTTTATAGCTAATCTTAAAGTAGCCCTTTGATTGCTAATTTTATTTCCATACTCTTTTGGACTTTTCATATTTAAAAACATAACACCATCTGGTAGGATATAGTTAATACTTGTAATATGTTTAGTTTCTAATTGAGTAAATCTTTTTAATGTTGTTTTGTATATCGTATCTCGAATTAAAGCTTGTTCTGTGGTTGATTTTTTTGAAATATTTGTAAGCTGTTTTTCAAGGTTTGCTGCTTCAACCAAACCAGAACCCACTACAGTGGAAAGTTCTTTATATTGTTCATATACTGTTTTGTAAGCTAAATAATAAGTTTGTGTTTTGTTACTTAGGAGTAGATTTGTGTTGTTTGATATCAACTTTTGTGTAAAAAGAAAAATTATAGTAGCAAGAATGAGGTAAATGAAGATAAATTTTATCTCAAGAGTGTTGAATATTTTATATCTATTTTTCATTCTAAAATATTATCTAAAACTAACTTATACTTTTTTGCTTAAAATTTTCTGTAGATAAGGACTGATTTATATCGATTGTAAAATGGAGGTTTGTGAAGTATTAGTGGCAGAGAATAAGGGATTCGAACCCTTGGAGGCTTGCACCTCGCCGGTTTTCAAAACCGGTGCTTTCGACCAACTCAGCCAACTCTCTATACCAATGGTGCGAATGGTCGGAATCGAACCGACACTCCGAAACCGGAATGGGATTTTAAGTCCCACGCGTCTACCTATTCCGCCACACTCGCATGCTTTTATGATGAAAACTCATCAAGAGGTAAGTGATAATTCAGTGTTCAATTGAATTAAGTGGCGGAATTATATCAGCGATTCGCTTATTTGTCAAGTGTTTTTTATGTAAATTTGAAAATTTATTAAATTAATATGATTTTTACTATAATGTTTCTTAAATAAAATACAATTTTTAAGGATGATTATGAGAAGTGATGAAGTAAAAAAAGGGCATAACAGAGCACCACACAGAAGTTTATTAAGAGCAACTGGGCTTAAAGATGAGGATTTTGAAAAACCGTTTATTGGAGTGGCAAATTCATTTATAGAGATTATCCCAGGGCATTTCTTTTTAGATAAGGTAAGTGATATTATCAAAGAAGAGATAAGAAATGCAGGATGTGTACCATTTGAATTTAATACTATTGGTGTTGATGATGGGATTGCAATGGGGCATGATGGGATGCTTTTTTCACTCCCTTCAAGAGAGATTATCGCAAATAGTATTGAAACTGTTATGAATGCACACAAACTTGATGCAATGATAGCTATTCCAAATTGTGATAAAATCGTTCCAGGGATGATTATGGGAGCTTTAAGGGTAAATGTTCCAACTGTTTTTGTAAGTGGTGGTCCAATGGCAAAAGGTTATACAAAAGATGGAACTCCAATAGATTTAGCGACAGCCTTTGAAGCGGTTGGAAAATTTGAAGCTGGACAAATCACTGCTGATGAACTTAAAGACATAGAGTGTAATGCTTGTCCTAGTGGAGGGTCTTGTTCAGGTATGTTTACAGCAAACTCTATGAATACACTTATGGAAGCTATGGGGATTGCTCTTAGTGGCAATGGAACAATTTTGGCTCTAACTAAAGAGAGAGAAGAACTCTATAGAAAAGCTGCAAGAAGAGTATGTGAGATAGCTTTGATGGATGCTAATGAGAAAGCAAAATTTAATATCAAAAATATTTTAAATGAAAATGCTGTGAGAAATGCTTTTGCTGTTGATATGGCTATGGGTGGAAGTTCAAATACTGTTTTACATATGTTAGCGATTGCTAAAGAAGCTGGGGTTAATTTTGAGCTTAAAGATATCAATAGTATCAGTAAAAGAGTTTCTCATATTGCTAAAATTTCTCCATCATTATCAACTGTACATATGCAAGATATTGATAAAGCAGGTGGTGTGAGTGCTGTTATGCATGAGATGGATAGAAGAGGGGATATCTTAATTGACAATCTTACTATAACAGGTGAAACTATCAAAGAGAGAGTTGCAAATGCGACAATTATAGATACAAATATTATCCATACTTTAGAAAATCCATACAGTGCAGTTGGTGGATTAGCTATACTTTATGGAAACTTAGCAGAGCAAGGTGCTGTTATTAAAACTGCTGGGATTACTGGTAGTCGTGTGTTTACTGGAACTGCAGTTTGTTTTAACTCTCAAGATGAAGCAATAGCTGGTATCGTAAATCATAAAGTGCAAGCTGGAAATGTTGTTGTTATCAGATACGAAGGTCCAAAAGGTGGTCCTGGGATGCAAGAGATGTTAGCACCTACAAGTTTGATTATGGGTATGGGACTTGGGGATAAAGTTGCACTTATCACTGATGGAAGATTTAGTGGAGCTACAAGAGGGGCTAGTATCGGGCATGTTAGTCCTGAAGCTGCTGAAGGTGGAATGATTGGATTATTACAAGATGGTGATGAGATTCATATCGATGTTGATCAATATATTTTATCGGTAAATCTTAGCGATGAAGAGATAGCTGCAAGAAAAGCTGCATTTACTCCAATTAAAAAAGAGTTAAAATCAAGCTGGTTAAAGCAGTATAGAGCACTTGTAACAAATGCAAGTAGTGGGGCAGTTTTACGAACTGATATGTAAAATTCAAAATACAACGATACTTTTACTCAATTTTTTCGTTAAGATTGAGTAAAATTTCGTCATTTACTACAAGTAAACTCCTCAATTTGACTAAATTTTGCCTCAAACTTGTAGAAAAATTCTCTGTTGTATTATGAATTTACAAAATGAGAGGAGGATTAAATCCCCATCTCGATAACTTTCCAAGGAAGTCCTTGAGTCATCAATTCATCCATATAAGCTTGCGATGCGAATTCTTCAACATTTCTGGCACCTTTTAGATTCCATTTTCCATTGTAAACGAGTTTACTTCCAATCATCGCAGGAACACCTGTTGTATAACTAACCGCTTGCGATGCTGTTTCTCTATAACAAGCTTCGTGGTCACAAACATTGTAGATATAATATTTTTTTCTTACACCATCTTTTAAACCTTCACAAATACATCCAATATTTGTAAGCCCTTTTGTTCTTGGTCCTAAAGTTGCTGGATCTGGAAGAAGCGTTTTAAGAAACTCAATAGGAATTATCTCCACACCTTTATGCATTACTGGCTCAATCCCAAGCATCCCAACATTTTGTAAACAATTCATATGTTGAATATAGCTATCTCCAAATGTCATAAAAAATCTAATTCTTTTTAAACCTTTTACATTTTTTGCTAAAGATTCTAACTCTTCATGGTAAAGTAGATATGATGGTTTTACTCCAACTTCTGGATAGTCCCAATCAACTCTAATTTCAAGTGGTTTTGTTTCAATCCATTGTCCATTTTCCCAATATCTTCCATTTGCACTTACTTCTCTAAGGTTGATTTCTGGATTGAAGTTTGTTGCAAATTTATATCCGTGATCTCCAGCATTACAATCCATAATATCAATATATTCGATTGTATCAAGGTAGTTTTCTTCGATATATTTTACAAATACACCAGTTACTCCTGGGTCAAACCCACTTCCTAAAAGTGCAGTTAAACCCTTACTTTCAAAGTTATCATTTCTTTCCCATTGAAGTTTATATTCAAATTGAGCAACATCAGGATGTTCATAATTTGCAGTATCTATGTAGTGAGTATCAGTTGCACTACATGCATCCATAATTGTTAAATCTTGATATGGCAAAGCAACATTGAGTACAACTTTTGGATTAAGTTCTTTGATTAAAGCGATGATTTCATCTGTATTATCTGCATCAAGTTGTTTAACATCGATATCAACACCAGTTTTTTCTTTTACAATCTCTTTGATATGTTCACATTTACTAAGTGTTCTACTTGCAAGTGTAATATGCTCAAATGTATCTATATTCATAGCACATTTTACAGTTGCAACTGTACTTACTCCTCCAGCACCAATTATTAAAATCCCTTTTTTATCCATGTTAAGTTCCTATTTTATGATTAAAGTGTAGCATTTTATCGCAATCTTTATAAATCTTTTGCTTTTTAATGCTACACTTCTGTAATTAAAAAGTAATAAATAAAAAGTGGATGTTTATAGATGTATGATAAAAAGATAACTGTAATTTTTAAGTATTTAACACAACTCAAACAAACAATTTCTCTCCAAGAGAAATTTTATATTTTAATCAATATGGCAAAAGAGCTTATAGAAGTTGATAGATGTACGATTTGGAGGTATGATACTAATACCAATGAATTAGTTGCTAAATTTGCTCACGGTATAGAGATAGAGTTACGAGAGCCTATCTCATCTGGTGTTGTGGGGTATTGTTTCCGTACAAAAGAGACAATACTTATCGAAGATGTCCAAGAGAGTGAATTTTTTGATCATCACATAGATACAATTACAGGGTATGAAACAAAAAATATCATTTCCATTCCAATCGTAAACTCAAAAAATGAAGTAATGGGTGTATTTCAAGCACTCAATAAACAATCAAAAGATAATAAATTTCATGAAGATGATATAAAACTTTTAGATCTTGTTACTTTATATATGGCTGAAGTATTTGAAAGTAGTATATTGTATGAAAATTTAGAGGAGAGAGTAGCCAAAGAGGTAGAAAAAAATAAACAAAAAGATGAGCTTTTATATGAACAAGCCAAAAATGTTGCTCTTGGGGAGATGATAGGAAATATTGCACATCAATGGCGACAACCACTCAGTGTCATTTCACTTGCAGCAGGTTCAATAAAACTTGAGAAAGAGATGGATATGTTGGATTTAGAAAGGCTTCCTGAAAAAATGGATTTAATTATCCATAAATCTGAATATCTTTCAAATACAATTAATACTTTTAGAGATTTTATCAAAAATGAAAAAGTCTATAAGAATACCGATGTAATTGGGGAAATCAATAATGCTTTAACTATTTTAAAAACAGTTTTAGACGATTATAATATAGTACTGAATAATAGGATTGATTCAACAATGGAAATCAATATAGATTTAGTGAGTGGAGAATTGCAACAAGTTATTATTAATATTATCAATAATGCAAAAGATGCATTACTTGAAAAAAGAGTCATGGATCCTTGGATATCAATGGATGTTGAAAAAAAAGAGGATAGTTTTGTGATTTCTATTGAGGATAATGCTGGTGGTATTCCAGAAGAGATTAAATCTAGAATATTTGAGCCATACTTTACTACTAAACATCAATCACAAGGAACGGGGCTTGGATTACATATTTGCTACAGAATAATAAATGAGAGTTTTAAAGGAAATATTTATGTAAAAAATACTTCAAGTGGAGCAAGTTTCTGTATTGAGTTACCATTTGTTAAAAATCTTGTATAAATGAAATTTTTTTGGTACACTTCCAAACTTTTTGAGTACAAGGCAATGGGGTTGACTTGGTATCGATTAGAGCAGTGAGTATTAGTTGCATGTCGATTTGGATATATCGTAAATCTATCCATCGCTTTTAAACGCAAACAATACAAATTACGCTCCTGCTTACGCTAAAGCTGCGTAAGTTTAACAAACTTTAGGAGGCTTTCCGCTACTGATGCTATATAAGTAGATCATTGGAAGGCTCATCATATATAGCTTACTTTTAGTGAAGTGATTATTTGCTAGAAGGAAATTTTAAATCTTAGCCTTGCAGTTGCTTTTGCGGGTTGAGAAGCTGTAGGGTGAAATTATTCAATCCTTCTAACATGTAGA
>CAZHJR010000006.1:20785-37142 GCA_964533335.1 uncultured Helicobacter sp.
GGAGAGTTCCAAGCTTCATTGATTTCTCCAAAAGAGATAAAAGATAGTTATCCAGATTTTAAAAATATAGAGCATATACCTTCTAAAGTTCTTCAAATAACAGAAAAACTTGATAGACAAGAATAAGTTATTTTGTTTCAAATTTAGGTTAAGTATGGCATTTTATGAAATGCTATACTTTATGGTAAGAATTTTTACGGTACTGATTGCGGTATATACTCATTTAAAACTTTGAAAATAGGCTTTTTATAAGTTAATTTGATTCCCCACAACCACCAAATAACATTTTCCTGACATACACAAAAGTATATAAACTACTACAAAATAGAGCTTCTTTACTCTTTCATAGTGCATCTAAACATATCAAAATACAGTACCATCAAAAATTCACAGTATAAAAGTTTTTTATTATATACTTTTGCTATTTTCAAATATATATAAAAGAGGTTATTCATGACTCGAGTTGAAAAAGCGATTCTTCAGGAAGAAGAACATAAAAAAGAAGAACAATTAAAAAAAAGAAATGATTTTATATTTAAAATTATCTCAATCATAATTGTTATTGGGATAATAATTGCCTTAATTATCTATGGTTATCTTCAGTATCAACAAACTAACGGTCCATCAAAAAGTATAGCCGAACAAGTGGGAAATATTGTAGAATCCCCAAATAATAAAAAAGACTGGTAGCGGAATCTTAAATAATAATGTCTTGCTTATTGTTTGAAGTGTGCATTTTAGAACCTTCTATAAAATAAATGCTTCTGGAACAATTTTACAAAGTGCCACTCTTAGTTTTTCATGGGTAATTGGTTTTAACACATAGCCTTTAGCACCAGCTAAAATTGCTTCCATCACAAGCTGTTCTTCTCCATGGGATGTTATCATGATTATTTTTGCATCGGGATGTTTTGCCTTTATTCGCTTAAGAGCCTCATTACCAGTCATAACTGGCATTGTAATATCCATTGTAACTAAATCAGGTTTGAGCATATCATATAAAGCGACCGCTTCAGCACCTGTACCTGCCTCACCAACTACATTAAATCCAAGTTCTTTAAGTATAGTTGTTAACCCTTTTCTGATAATCATAGAATCATCTACTACCATAATATTTAACATACATCCTCCTTTTTTTCTTTAAAAATTGTACAAACCATAAATCCAAAAGGTATCTCAAACCTATTAGTAACCAAATGTTTGTGGGTTTGTAGCTTATTAATCACTGCATCACATTGTAAATCCAATGGAGGTGAAATATTTATATATTGATTCCCTTTAGGCAAAGATGCAAGTGCACTTCCAAAAATAATATTTGAAGCCTCAAGATGAATTATCTCATACATGGTGGCTATCTCCTCATCTGTACAATTTTTTGGTATCAAGTGTTGTGCAAAAAAATCTATAAGTGTTTTTTCAAATCCAAAAATAACTTGTAGATTACTCCCATCAAAAATATCAATTTTGCAATATTTCATATCATGATACTCATCAAGGCACTCAAAGGTATCATTTGTAGTAGTTTTGATTAAAGTATCGGTATAGTTTTCTATAAATAAAGTGAGATTTAGCCCAATTTGACTTGAGATATAATTTGCAAGCACTTTGTCAATTGTTTTTGCGATATATGGTATTTGGAAAATAAATTTTACACCATTTGGGTTGTTATTGACAATCTTGATATCTCCACCTAGTTTATCAAGTTCCCATTTTGTTGCACTTAGCCCTACACCTCTACCAGAAATTTTTGTAATCTCCTTTTTTGTAGAGAAACTATCTTTGAAGATATATTGAAAAATCTCATCATCAGTTGATTTTGCAATCTCCTCTTTTGTCAACAATTTAAGTTCTAAAATTTTATTTTGTAACTCTTGGATATCAAATCCTCTTCCATCATCTTCTATTTCAAATATATAAGAATCGTTATTTTTTACTATTGATACTTTGATGTAGCCTTGTCTCTCTTTTCCTATAGTTTCTCTATAATCAGGTTCTTCTATACCATGGTCTATACAGTTTCTAAATATATGGACAAGTGAATTGATAAAGGGTTTGTAAGTATCTGAGATTGTAAAAGTTGTATTACAATCTACTATTAAAGGTTTTATCTCTTTTTCTAAAGTTTTTGCTGTATCTTCAATCAAATCATAGAAATTTGTAATTGTTTGTTTGAGATTTACCTCTTTTAGATTATCAAAATCTAAAAGGACATTTTTTATATCATTTTTATATCTATCATCAGCAATATCACAAAGTTTAAGAAGTTGTTTTTCAACATTTCCAAATAGTGTCATATCTACATTTATATGATTGTTAAAGTGTAGATATTGGTCACCTAATATATTTTTGATTATTTTTAAATCGGTATTCAAATAATCTTCCAAATTAAAAGTATGAATATGTTCGATTAATTTTGAAAAACTTGGATTATGACTATGGCTCATTTGTTTGATATTTGATTCAAGATTATGGATTGCATTTGTGATATGTGCTAGCTCTTTTTGAGCAAATAATCCTTTAAAAGTATGTAAATCTCTCAATAATTTATAATAATCAAGTTTCGAATTTTTATCAGATACACTGTGGTTATCAATTTGGTAAAGGAAATTGTAAAAATCTTCAAGCAATTCCAAAAATTCCTTTTGATTTTTGACAATATTTACGATCATTTTATTGATTTGTCTCTCCTCTTCAATCATTTTTGAAAGCTCTTTTTGTTGTGTTATATCACTAATAATAAGCATAAATTTATTTTTTGGAAGAAGTTTATATTTGATTGAGAGATAAAAATTATTTATAGAGATATCATTTGGTAAAAGTGACAATAATAACTCTTTTTGCAACTCATCTTCGACATTTGATATAGCATTGATACCAAATAAAAATCTCTCTTTTGTTGCTAAATCATTTTCAAATAATAATTCACCAATCAGTACACCAAAAATTTCTTTACCAAAAAATCTTTCACACTCTTTTGAATAAACACTATCTACAACCATATTAGAATCAAAAGTCAAAAAACCTTGATCAGTATTGTCTAAGAGATGTTTGATTCTAAAATGGAGTTTTTCTACCTCTTTTTGTGAGGTGATATCGTGCCTAATTGAGCTGTATCCTATATGATTTCCATTGGTATCAAAGTAGGGTGAAATAGTGGTTTTTACCCAGTAGTATCCACCATCTTTCTTTTTATTTTTTACCACTCCATTCCACTCTTTTTTACTTTGTATAGTTTCCCATAGATTTTCAAAAGCCTCTTTTGGCATATCTGGATGCCTTACTATATTGTGGGGCTTACAAAGCAAATCATCTTTGGTAAAACCAGAAATATCTAAGAATGCTTGACTTACATAGGTAATATTTCCTTTTAAATCTGTTCTTGAAGCTATCACATGTTTATCAAAGTTTTTTATCAATAAATCTAGTTCGTAATTGAGTCTTTTTATTTCATCAACTTCATCTTGCTCTTGTTTTTGTGTTTCAATTTGTTCTATCACTTCAAATAAAGCAACAAAGAGTTTTTTAAAATCAATTGGCTTTTGAACAAATTTTTTTATACCCATATCTATGAAATTTTTTAATCTTTCAGAATCATTATAAGCAGAAGTGATGATAATTTTTTGTTTATCATTTTGTTTTAAAATCTCTTCAGACATTTTCATACCATCAATATTTGGCATATTGACATCACTTATAATCAAATCATAGTATTTTCCATTTTGTTGATAAAAATCACAATATTTTAAAAGTCCATCTTCACCATCTACTGCATATTCTACTTTTGGAAATAGATGAGATAATACAGAGAGTACATTTTCTCTTATTTGAATCTCATCTTCAACATATAAAATATTGAGATTTTCTCCTATTTTTTTAATATTATTGAGTGTTTCAGCATCCATTTTCTAGCCATTTCATTTTATATCTCACTTGGTTTTGTCGTTCGAAGTCTATTTGGTAAATATTACAATTTAATTACAGTTATCTACTTTGTCACTAAAATGTAACACTTGAAATCATATAATGTTTCATAACAAATGAAAATTTTTATCGTAAGGTTTATTATGGGATACAGAAAATATTATTTTTTTGCTACTTTATTCTATCTCATTGCAGTTGTCTCACATATTATTTATAGCTATCTATCAACAAAGCAAGCTATGGAGAAACAGATTGATATATTGCTTGAGAATAGTGTTTACATAGCACCACTTGTTTTAGCCGATACTTTTCACAATAGGCATATGATGGAGTTTCCAATATCACCATATGAAGATATGGAAAATATCCTCAAGCTTTCAAAACAAGCTAAAGCATTGAAAGTGAACCATATTTATACAGTTATTCAAGAGGATGATAAAATAGTTTTCACAAGTGCAAGTGCTACAGATGAAGAATTAGCTACAAAGCAAAATTATACTCGTTTTGGAGATGTTTATGATGATGCTCCACCTGTCATATCTAAAGTTTTTTCGTCACATAAGCCTTCGTTTGCTGAATATAAAGACAAATGGGGTACATTTCGTTCTTTTTATATAACTCGTATAAGCCCAGATGGGACGAGATATGTTGTTGGTGCAGATATTGATTTGAATTATATAGAGGAACAACTTCGCCAAAATATTCTTAAGTCACTAAGAGATATGTTTTTTTATATTAGTATCCTTATTCCATTTTTTTTAGTATATCGTTCAAATATGAAACGAATGAAAAACGAACTTGAAGATGTTATCAAACAAAGAACAAATGAATTGGAGATAAAGCAAAAAGCAATGTTTCAACAAGCAAAAATGGCATCAATGGGTGAGATGATTGGAAATATTGCTCATCAATGGAGGCAACCTTTGACTGTTATTAGTGCAACAGCTGGGAGTTTAAAGTTTCAGGATGAATTGGGAGTTTTGCCAAAAGATACTCTACATAAAGGTCTTGATGGTATCGATAAATCAGTTCATTATTTATCTGAAACGATAGATAATTTTAGAAACTTTTTTATTCCAAATAAAAATAAAGAAACAAAAAATATTGCTGAGTCCTTTGATATGATAGAAACTGTATTTGGAAATTCTTTAGAGAATGCTAATATTGAAGTTATCAAAAATATTGAAGATTTCAAGCTGAATACTTATATCAATGAACTCAATCAAGTTATTGTAAATTTGATAAAAAATGCAAAAGATGCTATTGATAAAGAAGGGTTTATTTTTATAGATTGTTTTGTAGATGATAAAATATATATTAAAGTGAAAGATAGTGGTGGTGGAATACCCCTTGATGTGATAGATAGGATTTATGAACCTTACTTCACAACCAAGCATGAGTCGATTGGTACTGGTATCGGACTGAATATGTCTTATCAGATTATTACAGAACATCTTCAAGGGACAATTGAAGTTAAAAATGTTGCATTTCAGTACAAAGAGTTTCAACTAAAAGGTGCTGAATTCACAATTACCCTGCCAAAAGAATTATTGCAGGAAGAATAAATATTTCTAATTTTTTGGGATAGAGATGGTAAAGCAAGCACCTTTGTATTCTAAGCTGTCAATTGTAAGTTGAACATTTTTTACACTTAACTCACCATGCATATTCTTTTCAACAATATCCTTACTCATATAAAGTCCGATTCCAGTCCCTTGTGATTGATGTTTTGTTGTAAAGTAAGGGTCAAATATTTTATTAATGATATTTTCTGGGATACCACCAGCATTATCAATAATTTTAATAGTATTAAGCAAAGGAGAATCTATAATATCAATATAAACTCTTCTATTATCTTGTTTATGTTCAATTAAAGCATCTTTTGCATTGTTAAGAACATTTAAAAAAACTTGTGCTAGTTCACTTGGGAAGCCAAAACTTTGAGATCTAAAGTTTCCATCTTTGATATGTAATGAGATGTTATTATTTTTATATACAGCTTCGACAATACTTTTACTTTTGAAAAATATATCTAAAACATCAAATAATTTTTTCTCTTTATCCTCTTTCATATAGCCTCTAAAATCATCAATTGTTTGAGTTAAAAAGTTTGTATATTCGATGATTTTTGCAAATGAATTGACGATATCTTCTTGTGAAGCAAGACCAAGCTCAATTTGTAGATTCATTCCACTTGCTGTTGAACTTATAGCAGAGAGTGGTTGTCGCCATTGATGTGCAATATTGCCTATCATCTCACCCATACCAGCATATCGTGATTGAGTGAGCAATTTTTGGTCTTTTTCTCTATTTTTTTGAACCTCAGAAGCGATTCTCTCCTCTAAAGTATCATTAAAATTTCTAAGTTCACTTGTAGATATCTCTAAAGCTCTTTCTAGTCTATAGATATTTGCATCCATATTCTCATAAGCATCTTCTACTAAAGCTAAAAATTTTAAGAATAGTTCTTTATCGATATGTTCAAAATTATCTAATTTTGTTTTTTTTAATTGTCTTGCTAAAACTTTATTTTTTATCTCCATTGGGTAGTTATTTATGCTTCCCAAAAAAGTGTTAAAGTCATAGTTTGATTGTGTAAATCACATCTACCATCTTTTAATGGAGATATTTCCCCATAAGAGTAGTAACCAATTTGTTCTACATTATCCCCAAAAATATTATACACTGCTTCAAGTTCATCCTCAGTTTTTTGCCCTAAAACTAATTTTCTTCCAACACAACTAATAGCGATACAAGCAGCTTCTTGATTTGCATAATCAAAATTTAGTAAACTATTTCCAGCTTCTGATGCACCCTCTATAAGTTCATCAAAAGTAGCTTTCATAAACATCACTTCACTTCCATTTGGAATATCTCCTGCAAAAGTGATTGATTGTTCATCTTCATTGATGGCTAAAATAGTTCTCACTTTTGATTCTGTTGAACCCTCTTCTTTAATCATAAGTGGATATAAAAGTCCAGATGCTGGAAGTTCTAAAGATTTTTCACCTAAATATTTTTTATATACTTCAAGAGCAGGGTGGTCATCTAGTTTATATAAAACATTATTCTTCGCATCAGTTACCATTCTATCAATTCCAAATTTTTTCCAGCCACCTTGAGAACCATAAGCAATTTTAAAATTATCTCCATAAAATCCAACAGCAGTAACATAATTTGAAACAGGTTTATTATCTACTAGCACCCAAGTTTTTGAAAAATTTGCATCATCTCCAGCAAGTCCACCAGTAACTACGACATCTTTTGAGAGTGAATTTCCAAATCCTTTTGTAAGTTGTGAACCATTGATATTTAATCCATCACTTAAAACAAAAATTGATTTCAAATCTGGTTTGGTGAGTTCTGTTGCTATCTTTTTCCCAATTTCAAAAGATTCATCAACACTATCAAAATGGATTGTTGATAATGCTATTGAGGTACCTTCAAACTTCATAACCATTACTGATAATGATGATGTATAAAGTAGATCATTATGAATTTCTCCAGAAGTTGAACATCCTATGATTGTAGAAGTTTTAAAATTAGTAGTAATATCTTCAAATCCATCTTTGATATCATCAAAATTGGTACTACCAAAACAAACTACGAGAGTGTTTTGTGAATCAAGTGAATTATCAAGTTCCAAATCCCATTGTCGATCTTCATATATATAACTTTTCTTAATCATTTCAAACTCCTTTTATGGAAGTATTTTATCTCTTAAAACTTAAATTTTACTAGAATGAGGGGGTGTTTATAAAGTATTTATTTTTGAATTGTGTAAGAGAAAAAAGTTATGAAGGAAATGTTTCCCTTCTATAACCTTTTATACATGATAATTTGGAGCTTCATTTGTGATAGTTACATCATGTACATGAGATTCTCTAAGCCCTGCACTTGTAATTTCAACAAATTCAGCAGTTGCTTGGAAAGTTGGAATATCTTTACTTCCAAGGTATCCCATAGAACTTCTAAGTCCTCCAATAAATTGGTGGATAATGTTCCCCATAAGTCCTTTATATGGAACCATCCCCTCAATTCCTTCAGGTACAAGTTTATCAGCAGCAGTTCCCTCTTGGAAATATCTATCTGTACTCCCTTTTGTCATAGCACCAATACTTCCCATACCTCTGTATGATTTAAATTGTCTTCCATGACTTAAAATGATATCACCTGGAGACTCTTCAGTTCCTGCTAGTGCACTTCCCATCATAACACAACTAGCTCCAACAGCAAGAGCTTTTGCTACATCACCACTATATTTGATTCCACCATCAGCGATAATTGGCACACCATATTTCGCTCCCATATCGCTACAATCATCAATAGCACTAATTTGAGGAACACCAACTCCTGCAACGATCCTTGTTGTACAAATAGACCCAGGTCCAATTCCAACTTTTACAGCATCTGCACCAGCTTTGATAAGGTCTTCAGTAGCTTCTGGAGTTGCTACATTTCCAGCGATTACTTCAATAGTAAATCTTTCTTTGATAGCCTTTACAGTATCGAGTATTCCTTTACTATGCCCATGAGCAGAATCTAGTACAAGTACATCTACACCAGCTTCAATTAAAGCTTCAGCACGATCTAGTTGTCCTACACCAATAGCAGCTCCAACAATTAATCTTCCAAATTTATCTTTTGCTGCATTTGGGTATTCAAGTTTTTTATTGATATCTTTAATTGTTACAAGCCCTACAAGTTTGTTTGCATCACCAACAATTGGGAGTTTTTCAATTTTATGTTGATGCATAATTTCAGCTGCTTCTTCTAAAGTTATCCCTTTTTTAGCAGTAACTAGAGGCATTTTTGTCATAACATCTTTTGCTAATTGAGAAAAATCTTTTACAAATCTCATATCTCTATTTGTTAAAATCCCAACCAATGTCATATCATTTTCAACCACAGGAACACCAGAGATTTTATAGTTTCTCATCAAATCTTCTGCATCTTGTAAAGTCTGATTTGGATTTACAAATACAGGATCTATGATGATACCACTTTCAGATTTTTTTACTTTTTTTACTTGTAAAACTTGATTTGCGATATCCATATTTTTATGGATTATCCCAATTCCACCAAGTCTAGCCATTGCAATGGCAGCACGATACTCTGTAACTGTATCCATCGCAGCACTTACAAAAGGGATATTAAGTTCAATATTTTTTGTTAGTTTTGTTTTGATACAAACCTCTTTTGGTAAAATCTCACTTTTTGCAGGTACTAATAATACATCTTCAAATGTTAATGCTCTTTTTCTAATTCTCATCGATTTTCCTTTATTTAGTATAATTTACAGATTTCTCAAGGCTCATCGCCCCATCAAATAATGTTTGCTCATCAAAAGCTTTCCCTATAAGTTGTAAACCTATTGGCATCCCTTCACTATCTTTTGCAACGGGTACAGAGATAGCAGGAAGTCCAGCAAGATTAACTGAAATAGTATAAATATCACTGAGATACATTTCAAGTGAACTTGCAAATGCTCCGAATTTTGGTGCAGTTGTAGGTGCAACAGGTGCTAAAATAAGGTCACATTCTTTAAAAATTGTATCAAATTCATCTTTGATAAGATGTCGCACCTTTTGTGCTTTGATATAGTAAGCATCATAGTATCCACTAGAAAGAACAAAACTTCCAAGCATAATTCTTTTTTGTACTTCATAACCAAAACCTTGTGATTTTGTGTGAAGATATGTTTCTTTGAGGTTTTTCCCCTCAACTCTATTTCCATATCTTATCCCATCATATCTACTTAGGTTTGCACTCGCTTCAGCAGTTGCGATGATATAGTATGAAGAGATATGTTTTTTAGTATCCATCATATTTTTATGAATAATAGTGTGACCAGCTTCTTTGAGTTTAGTAATAGTCTCTTCAAATGCTTTTTTAATATCATCACTAGCTTCACTAATATAGTTATCAATTACAGCAATTGTAAGTTTTCTATCACTATTTAGATTTGGAGCAACTGGTGTGTAGTCGATATTTGCACTTGTAGAGTCCATAGTATCATGTCCACTTATAATGTCATACAAGATAGCAGCATCTTCTACATTTTGTGTAATAGGTCCACATTGGTCAAGTGATGAACTATATGCAGTGATTCCAAATCGACTTACTCGTCCATAAGTTGGTTTCATCCCAACACATCCACAATATGCTGCTGGTTGTCTAATGCTTCCACCAGTATCAGTTCCAAGTGCAGCAATAGCAAGTCCACCAGCAACAGCAGCAGCACTTCCTCCACTACTTCCACCTGGAACTTTGTGTATATTTTCTGGATTTAAAGTTTTTCCATAGCATGAGCTTTCAGTTGAACTTCCCATCGCAAATTCATCCATATTTGTTCGACCAAATCCAGCAAGACCAGCATCATGAAGTTTATTGATAACTGTTGCATTATAAGGTGAAATATAGTTTTTTAAAATATTACTACAGCTTGTAATCTCCCAATCTTTGACATTGATATTTGCTTTGATTGCAATTGGTACACCGCCATCAAGGGAAAGTTTTAAATCTTCATTTGTAAATTGCTCTACATAGGCTCCGATATTTGCATTTTGTTTTATTTTTTCTTTTAATTCTTCGCAAATTTTTGATAATTCCTCTTTGCTTAGAGAAAGTGCTTCTTTTAGTGTAATCACTCTTGGCTCCCTTTTTAAAATAGGTGTAGATTTTATCCAAATTTGGCTTAAAAAAAAGGATTATTTTTTGATTTATTTGCTATACTTTCGCATGTTAAAAATTCTAATCGTTACACTTTCTGCAGTTTTATTATCCGCTTCAGATATTAGTCAATCACTTGTGCAGCAGCAAATCAATGAATCATTTATAACAAAATATGAGTATGGAAAAATGCTCTACAATAATCCTCGTGGGATTAGTTGTGCAAAATGTCATGGAGAAAATGCAAAGGGGATTAGTCTTTCAAAATTCAAACATAGAGAAAAAGAGAAGGTGTATCATTGTGAAATTAAAACAAATGATATCACAACAATTTCACTTGCAGATTTTACGGCTAAACTTGATCCTGATATTTTGGTGGAAAAACCTCAATTTGATAAGGCTGATGTTTGTTCAAAAATGATTTATGGAAATACGATGCCACGATATTTTCTTACAAAAAATGAGTTGGAATCAATTTATTATTATATAACTCATATAAATAAAAAGTAGGCGGTTTGTATTTATGAAAAAATTACAATCTTATTTAATGGTTGCTGGAGATAAAGAGAAACATCTTTCTAAGATTAATGAATTGTCTTGTGATGTGGCGGTGGTAAATCTTGAAGATGGGGTGTTTGATAAAGTGGCTGCACTTGAACTTTTGTCTAATAGATTTAGTTTAAATGGCTTTCGTACAACAAATAAATATATAGTTGTGAGAATTAATCCAATTGAGGAAACAGGATATGATGAGATAATAGAGTTAAATAAGCTCAAACCTCATGCAATACGAATTCCAAAAATCAAAACAATTGATGATGTGCAAAAAGCAATAGATTTAATAGATGAGGATATTGAGGTACATCTTTCTATAGAAACAAAAGAGGCATTTCATAATCTTTCAAAATTAAGATTAGACAAAAGGATAACCACTGTTTATCTTGGAATTTTAGATCTATTAGAATCTTTAGAATTACCACAAAATTTACTCAAACCTGAAAATCCTATGATTGAGTATATTCTGAGTCGTTTTTTGGTGGAGAGTAAAATAGTTGGATTTAAACCAATTTTTTTAACTTACCAAGAGTATAAAAATACAGAGGAATTTACTAAATGGATAGAAAAAGCTAAGCTAATGGGGTATACTGCATCCTCTTGCATAAGTCCAACCCAAGCTCAGATTGTCAATCAAATATTGAGTGAAGATGAAAAAGAGATAGAAAAAGCAAAATATATAGTAAAAATTTTTGAAGAAAATAGGATAAATGGTATAACAGGTTTTGTTGATGAAAAATTCGGTTTTGTTGATGAACCAATTTATAAAAATGCTAAGCAAATATTAAAAAATATTTAGCTAAAATCCCAGCCCAAAACCAAATCGGTTACGATATTGGTGAGATTAAAATAAGGAAAAGAAATGTTAGAAGGAATACTTAGAGATAGTATCGCAAAACAAACTGTGAAACAATTAAGACGAGATGGTTATCTAATAGCTAACATTTACGGAAAAGGTATTGAAAATATCAATGCAGCTTTTAAAGTAAATGATTTTGTTAGATATATGAAAAACAAATCAACTGTTGCATTTGATGTAAAAGTTGGAGAGAATACTTATAAAGCGGTAATTAAAGAATACCAAAAACACCCAGTAACAGCTGAATTATTACATGTTGATTTACAAGTTGCAGTACCAGGTGTAATTGCTAATTATTTAGTGCCTGTAACTGTTGAAGGTACACCAAAAGGTCTTAAAAATAAAGGTCTATTTGCTTACCATAGAAGAAGAGTTGAAGTTTCTTGTGCAATTGAAAATTTACCAGAAAGTTTCCACTTTGTAATTGACGACCTTGATACTGGGGATAACTTCCTTGTAAGAGATATCAAATTACCAGAAGGTGTAAAATGTAATCTTGACCCAAGGGTTCCAATTATCGGTGTAATCAAAGCTAAGTAATTTTATGTTTTTAATCGCAGGGCTAGGTAATCCTGGGGAAAAATACAAAAATACTAGACACAATGTTGGTTTTTTAGTTATTGATGAGATAGCTAAAAACACTAACACTTCAAATATTAATAACTCAAATTTTAAAGCTATCACACAAAAATCAAACAGTACAATACTTGTAAAACCACAAACTTTTATGAATCTCTCAGGGGAATCTATCTTATCGATTGCAGATTATTATGGAATTGATAACAATGAAATTATTATTATTCATGATGATTTAGATTTGCCATTTGGAGCTATAAAATTTAAAATTGGTGGTGGACATGGTGGACATAATGGACTTCGATCTATTGATTCACATATTGGGCAAGATTATATACGAGTTCGAGTTGGGATTGGAAAACCGATAAGTAAAGAGGTTGCCGATTATGTTTTGAGCGATTTTAGTAAAGAAGAATCAAACAAATTAGAAGATATCATACCCCATGTAGTAAAAGCTGTTGAGGCACTTCAAAAAGAGACTTTATCAAAAGTTCAATCGACTTTTACACTAAAATAATTTCTAGGAAACAAAAGTGAAGTTAATAACAAAGTATCTTTTACTCAAATATTTAAAATATTTTTTTATTATCTTACTCTCTTTAGAGATTTTCTTTATGGGATTTGACTTTTTGCAAAATATTGACAATCTTCCACAATCTGCCAATTTACAACTTTTATATCTTGTATATAATGGATTTTTCATCCTTACAATTACTTTGCCACTTTCAATCCTTTTTGCTTGGATTGTTACTTTAACTTTTTTAATTAAAGAAAACACCCTTATAAGTTTTTATTCATTAGGGGTTTCTAAAAAAGCAATTATTTTTCCAGTAGTACTCCTTTCAATTGTATTAACTTCGATGTTACTTTTTATGCAAACTACTGAATTGGCTTATTCAAGTGAACAAAAAAAGAAGATTTTGGATAATAATTTTTTTGTAAATGAGAAATTCAATATATTATTAAAATACAATAATAACTTTGTTTATTTTCAAAAATTATATCCAATAGAAAAGAAAGCTGAAAATATCAAAATTTTTAAGATAGAAGATGGGCAGTTGGTTGAAACAATTTTGGCGAAAACTGCTTATTATCAAGATAATAAATGGTATGTTGTAGATGCAAAGATTATCTCAAAACCAAAAAAGATAGAGTGGGGGAGTTCAAAACTAAATATTAGTTATGAAAAGTTTTTATATACACTTGATGGATTTAAACCAGAGATAATTAGTAATGTATATAAAGCAAATATTGAGTATTCGATTTCTGATGCTCTTTATACAATTTTATTATTTGATAAACAAGGTTTAAATACAGATAAAATTAGAGCAATTTTATATACAAAAATATTTATTCCATTTATGGTTATCCCATTACTTATTTTATTTTTTGCATATAGTTCAATAAGTGGAAGATTTTTTAAAGCAGGGCAGTTTGTTTCAGTTTCTATTTTATTTGCTCTTGGGTCATGGGGAGTTTTTTTTCTTTTCCAAAGAATAGCAACAGCAAATCTTGTGATACCTGAAATAGCACTTCTCCTTCCCCTTGCGTTGTTGTTTTTGTATAGTTTTGTTATGTATCAAAAAAGGATATCGTAATGCTTTATAGTGTTGGAGCTTTTTTTTTATCATTGTTTTCAATGATGGGAGAATTTGGAAAGTTTGTTATTTTTCAACTTGAGCTCATACCACTTTTCTTTAGAAGAGTAAGATGGAAAATAGTTATTAGAGAAATCTATATCATTGGTGTAGGTACAACGGGAGTTATTCTTTTGACCTCTTTTTTTACAGGGATGGTTTCAGCAATTCAACTTTATTCTGGATTCCATCAATTTGGTATTGAAGCTTTTATGGGATATACGATATTTCTATCAATTGCAAAAGAGCTTGGACCTGTTTTTGGAAGTTTGATGGTGATTAGTCGTGCAGTTTCTTCAATGGCTGCAGAGATTGGAACGATGAGGGTAACAGAGCAAATAGATGCTATTGAAACACTTGCAGTTAATTCAAAAGAACTTTTAATAGTTCCAAAAATTATCGCAAGTATTTTATCGATGCCAATTTTGGTTATAGTTTTTGACTTTGTTGGAAATTTAAGTGCATTTTTAATCTCAAATTATGTCCTTGGAATCAATCCAATTACATATCAAAATGTAATTTTGCAACATTTAATATTTACAGATATTTATAGTGGTATAATTAAGGCCTTTGTATTTGGATATATAATAAGTGCAATTGGGACTTATGTTGGATATATTACAACAGGTGGGGCAAAAGGTGTTGGGATAGCTACTACAAAAGCTGTTGTATATGCAGCAGTTTGTGTGTTTATGTTTAATTATCTCATATCTTCACTATTTTTGATGCTGGGGTGGTGAAAAATATAAAGTTAAATTAGTTATTTTATTTGATTTTATGTTATTTTTTATTGATTAGGGGATTTGTATGGCTAGAGAGAAAGCTTATGGTGTTTGTTTGTATAAAAAATATAACGATAGTTATAAAATATTGTTATGCCAATCGATTGATAACCTTGATAAATGGGGATTTTTAAAAGGGACAAAAAGGGGAAATGAAACTCCAAGAAAGGCAGCTGCACGAGAATTTATGGAAGAATCAAGCATCAAGATTGAGAGAAAATATCTTGAACATTTTTTTTATCAAAAAAATAAAAATAAAGATGTTGGTATCTTTATGCTTGATGGAGCAACTGTTAAAAATCTCGATAGTTTTTTTGATGGGGATAGTTTAAAAAAAGAGTATATTTGTGCTGAAAATGCTAATGTACATTTTTTTGATATTGAAGAGTTACCGAAAATTAAAAAAAAGCAACTTGTTGTGATGAAAAAAGTTGTAGCTATTCTTTTTGAAAAAATGCAACTAAAAAAATAACAACTCTTAGTATAGTATTTTCATATTGTATTAAAAGCTTTTGAGATATAATCAACCCTATTTTATGGAGGCTACAAATGACTGATCAAACAAATGCAATCCACTTTGGATATGATAAAGATACACAAGGAACTATGGCTGTGCCTATTTATATGAGTACAGCTTATGAGTTTAGAGATAGTTTGCATGCTTCAAATCTTTTTAGTCTGCAAGAACTTGGAAATATTTATACACGACTTATGAACCCAACAACTTCTATTTTTGAAAAAAGATTTGCAGAGGTTGAAGGTGGAATATCTGCAATAGCAACTGCAAGTGGTATGAGTGCAATATTTTCTAGCATAGTAAACCTTTGTGAAAGCGGAGACAATATCCTTGTAGCAAATGCTGTTTATGGTGGTACATCAACACTTACATCCCATACAATCAAAAGGCTTGGAATTGAAGCAAGAAATTTTGATGTAACAGATGCTTCTACATTAGAAGCTTTGATAGATGATAAAACAAAAGCGATTATTTTTGAATCACTTTCAAATCCCTCTTTGGCTGTTGCTGATTTTGAAGGGATTGTAGCAGTTGCAAATAAACATAATATCATCACTATTGTAGATAATACAGTTGCAACTCCATATCTTTGCAAACCGATAAAACTTGGTTGTGATGTAGTAGTTCATAGCACTTCAAAATATACAGGTGGACAAGGGCTAGCACTTGGTGGAATTATTGTTGAGGGTGAAAGTTGTGAAGGGAAAATCAAAAATAACTCACGATATAACCACTTCAATGAACCAGATGAGAGTTATCATGGGCTTGTGTATAGCGATCTTCCATTTCCATCTTTTACGATGAGATTATTACTTTGTGTCCTCCGAGATTTAGGTGC
>CAZHJR010000006.1:37242-38799 GCA_964533335.1 uncultured Helicobacter sp.
TTTAAAGTGGTTGTAAATATTGGAGATAGCAAATCTCTTATCGTTCATCCAGCTTCAACTACACACTCTCAAATGAGTAAAGAGGAGCTTTTAAAAGCTGGTATTAGTGATAGCTTGGTTCGTCTTAGTGTTGGAATCGAAGACGCAGATGATCTTATAGCTGACCTTACAAAAGCAATAGGATAATTTTTAGATATATGACTATAGAAACAAAAAAAGTATTTTTTGATGAGCCACTTTATTTAGAAAGTGGAAGGGTTTTAAAACCATATGAAGTGATTTATGAAACATACGGAACTTTAAATAATGATAAATCAAATGTTATTTTAATAACCCATGCACTTAGTGGTAGCCACCATGTGGCAGGAACTTACGAAGGTGATAGAAAAGCTGGATGGTGGGATGGATTTATAGGAGATGGAAAAGCAGTTGATACTACTAAATTTTTTGTGATTTGTATGAATAATATTGGTTCGTGTTTTGGTTCAACAAGTCCTATGAGTATCAATCCTGCTACAAAAGAGCCATATAGACTAAAATTTCCAGTTTTAACGATAAGTGATATTGTAAAGGCACAAGTAAGGGTGTTAAAGTCTTTGGGAATTTCGCAACTTTATGCAGTTATTGGTGGAAGTATGGGTGGGATGCAAGCACTTTGCTACGCTGTAGAGTATCCAACTTTTGCAAAACATATTTTTATGCTTGCAGCTACTGCATATACAAGACCTTGGGCGATAGCTTACAATAAGATAACAATAGAAGCAATTCGAAATGACCCTCAATTTAAAGATGGAAACTATGACCCAGAAGATATTAAAGAAAATGGACTTAATGGTTTAGCAATTGGAAGAATGGCTGGACATATCTCTTACTTATCCAATAGTAGTATGGATATGAAATTTGGAAGAAGATATGTAGAACAAGATGGATTGTATGAGCTTTTTGGACGATTTGAAGTGGAAAGATATCTTGAATACAATGGATATAGTTTTCCAAAATATTTTGACCCGCTTAGCTATTTGTATATCATCAAAACACTCAATATTTTTAATGCAGCTAGGGGGAGTGATACACTTGCTGATAGTTTGGCAAAAATAAAAACACAACTACACCTTTACTCTTTTAGTGGTGATTTACTTTTCAAACCAGAAGAGATGGAGGAGATTTATCAAATCATGATAGAAAATGGTCAAGGGGATTTGGTTGACTATACTATGATTGAAAGTGACTATGGTCATGATGCTTTCTTGGTGGAGCTTGATAAATTTGACTTTATGATAAAAGAGATATTGGAGAGCTAGAGTACCTCTTAATATTTTTATTTTTTATTATCTCACATATAAGAAAAATAAATTTTGATATAATAAAACAAATAATAAAGGGAAGAAAATGCCTGATATACTTGAAACTTTGACCCAATCCAAACATCAATTTTTAGCTGATGGAGTTGAAATAGTTGGTGTTTTTGGAAGTGTTGCTCGAAATGAAGTAACTCCTACAAGTGATGTAGATATAGCCTACAGATTATTAAAAGAGAAATTTTTTCAAAAATATAGA
>CAZHJR010000007.1:0-38155 GCA_964533335.1 uncultured Helicobacter sp.
AAGGAAATAAGGTTGCTGATATAAAAGCAGAAAAAAAGAGTGCTAGATATTCGATGGAATTACCTTAAGAAAAAAACTTATTCTATCTCTTTTGATTCAATAAATTTCACTTGACCCTTAAAATAAAAGACTCCATCCTCTTTTCTAATTGTGAGTTCCTCACCACTTTTTGGATACACTTTAGCACTATTTCCAACAAGTCCAAGGTTTGAAGCTCTTAAAAAAGAAGCTACCATCCCTGTTCCGCAAGCTAGTGTTTCACCCTCTACACCTCGCTCAAATGTACGAACAAAAAGTTTCCCATTTTCCGCTTTTGCAAAGTTTACATTTGCATTGTATTTAGCTCTTAGTCTTGCACACACTTCAAGATTAAAATCATTTAAATCATCTGTCATTATTACGATATGAGGCACTCCAGTATTTACTATCCAACAAGTAAATCCCTCTTCACTAAATGGCTCTTTTACTTCAAATGGTTTTGTCATTTGAGTCTCTACAATATCCCCTTCTATAGTGCAATTTATCTCCCCAGCACCAGTTAAAAACTTCGTAAAACTACCCACGAGTTGATTTGTGTAAGCATAGTGAGCGACCGCTCGTGTTCCATTTCCACACATTGTTGCGGTTGAACCGTCATTGTTATAAAAAAGCCATTCAAAATCATATACAAGATGAGGAACTACTACGATAAGTCCATCAACTTCCTCTTTTTTGCATAACTCAATCGCTAAACTACTATAATCCTTTCTCTCATTTGTGTGGAAAATCACAAATGTATTTCCACTTGCATCATATTTTGAGTATTTCATTTTTGACCCTTTCTACTTCAGAAGTTAAATTTTTTAAATCTTTACTATTGTCAATGATAAATGTCGCTAAACTCTTTTTCTCTTCAATATCCATTTGGTTGTTGATTCTGCTGTATGCTGTTAATTCATCGCAATTATCTCTTTTTTGAAGCCTTTGGATTTGAAGTTCTTTTGGAGTATAAACAACGATGCTTTTTTTTATATCGTAGTTTCCATTTTCAAAAAAAAGTGGAATATCTATCAAATAAGGTTTATTTTTTGCCTCAAAGAGAGAAGCCTCTTTTTGTATCTCCTCTTTTATAAGTGGATGGATAAAATTCTCTAACTTTTTTTTCTCATCTATATCATTAAAAATAAGATTTCCAAGTTGTTTTCGTAATACTTTCCCATTTTCCACATACTCTTTCCCAAAAAGTGAAGCTATCTTATCACTATGAATATCGAGTAATTTATGGGCAATTTTATCAGCATCAATCGTTAAAAATCCATGCAACATAAACAAGTTTGCAACAGTACTTTTCCCTGTTGCTATTCCACCTGTCAAAACTACTGCATTTTTAAACATTATCTTTTTGCTATTCCTGTAAGTGGCTTTTGAATGTAGTTTGGAAATACAAACGAAGCATTATGAAGCTCAGTATTGTAATAATTCGCCTCAATAAAATCACTTCTATCTAAAATAATATCAGCTTGTGGGTGGTATTTTTTGGACGCTAGCACCATCATCCCTGCATCGCTTTTGTAAGGCATAGCTATCCAAAAGTTTTTTGCAATCACCCCTAAATCTTTTTTCATAGCTTCACTATTTTCATCAAATGAAACTATTTTTGAAGCAAAAATTCCGCACTTCTCTTCTAAACTTCTCATCACATTTGCCATAACCATATCATCAATCACATCACTATTATAAATCACAATATCAAATTTATCATCAATATTAAGACTATCGCTATAAATTACCTCTACATCATATTTTGCTAACTCATTTTTGATAGCATCATCACTCAAAACTACTAAAACTTTTTTTGCATCTTTATGTGTACACATTGGGATATGCACTATCATTTCACTATTAATTGTATTTTTTTCTAACATCTTTTTTATCCTATTTAATATTTTTGGCTATAGTAACCAAGTTTTTTTAATTCTAACTCAAATTTTATAATTTAGGTTTATATAAAAGTTACTATCAAATGATTAACTAAAGCTGTACATAATCCAGCAAATACTCCAGCAACTACATCATCACCCATCACACCCATTCCACCACCAACATCCCTATCAATTCTTCCAATAATAGATGGCTTCCAAATATCAAAAATACGAAAAAAGAAAAAAGCAACCAATCCAAGAAAATAACCTTCGCTTGTCACTCCACTAATACTCATAGCAATCCACATTCCAGCAAGTTCATCTATCACAATCTCGCTATTATCGTGTGTTCCAACCTCTTTTTCATAGATATTTATCTCTTTTATTGCGATTACTGTTATCAAAAGGGAAAGTAAAAAAAGTGTCGCTGGTTCAAAGAATGCAAGTACCACAAATCCTAAAATAAGTGCCACAAAACTCCCCACCGTTCCTGGTGCTTTTTTGGACAATCCACTATAAAAAAGGGTTAAAAATATTTTTCTCATCTCTTGACTCATAGTTTATCTTTCTCAATTCCAAATTTTTTTCTTTTTTCCCAAAGTGATTTTCTACTAATCCCCAGTTTTTTACTGAGTTCAGTATCTGGATAATTATTTTGAAAATTTAAAACCATCATCTTTACATACTCATTGATTGTCAAAATTGTATCATTTTGTGCAGCTCTTACCTCTTTTTTAATTATTGTCTTCTCGTATGGAAAGTTTTCAACACTATCTAAAGAACAAAGTATCACATCCAAATCTTTGATATTTTTAAGTAATAACTCTTTTGAACTATTTTTAATATTATGAAAATCATAAATATAAATCAATTTATCTTTACAATTTGAAAAATCAAATTTAAACTCTCGCATTAAAGAAACAAATTCTATCCCTTTTTTCATTTTTCTTGAGAGTTCAAATACTATTTTATCTGCCTCTTTTTGATCATTAGTTTCTATAAGATGTGGAAATTTAGAAGGGAGATTAAGTGTTTGTGCTGTTGATTGAAATAGAAAATTCATATAATCTTCAAGGGCTTTATTTTGAAACTGAAGCCTCTTAAATTCCTCATAGTGTTTAATTTTTCTAATCAATTCATCGATACTAAAAGGTTTTAAAACATAATCACTTGCACCTGCTTTGAGTGGTCTTGTAACTGTTGCATCACTTACATAAGAAACCAAGAGGATAATAGTACTTCCTAAATATTTTTTAATAATATCTTCAGTATTTCCCACTGGAACATTTGTAGAGAGCAACACTGTATCATAGGTTCTAGAATTATCAACCTCTACAATAGAAGCATAATGATTTACATTATAGCCATCATCTTGCAACTTTGAAGTTACCTTTTGTGCCAAATAAATATCATCCTCTAAAATTAAAACATTTAGCATTTGGCACCTCTAAGTTGTGCCAAATAAATATCATCCTCTAAAATTAAAACATTTAACATCAATTACTCCAATCATAATATTTTAAATTTGCTACACTCTGAACCATCACACCCTCTTTTCTCCCTACAAAACCTAACTCTTCCCCAGTTGTTGCTTTAATATTTACTTTGTAAATTGGTAATCCTAAAAGTGTTGCTAGTGATTTTTTAATCTCTATTTTATATGGATTTATTTTTGGTACTTGAGCCAATATTGTCACATCAACATTAACGATACGAAAACCAACATTCTTGATAAATTTTACAATCTCTTGCAATAAAATTTTAGAATCTACCCCTTTATATTTCATATCAGTATCAGGGAAAAATTCTCCAATATCTCCAGCACCACAAGCCCCCAAAAGAGCATCTATGATACTATGGATAAGGACATCTCCATCGCTATGAGCTTTAAATCCAAACTCACTTTTTATCTCCACTCCACCTAAAAACATTTTTTTGCCACTAACAAACGGATGGATATCAAGCCCCGTCCCAACAAAAAAATCTTTTGAAGGTTTTGGTAAACAAGTTACCTTAGAGAGCTCCTCTCCAAATGTAAGCTTAATAGATTGCGGTGATCCTTCTACATACAATACACTCCCACCAATACTTTTAATCGCACTACTATCGTCTGTAAAAAGTTTTTCCTGTGCCATTGCCTCTTGTAGTTTTGAAGTAAGACTAAGTTGTGGAGTTTGAATAAGTTTTATCATTTCACGATTCATTGTTTCATTTTCATACACAACAGTATCTGCAGATGTTAGATACGGAACAATGCAATCTGCTTTTTCTTTATTCATATAAAGTCTATTAATCACATCTTTTGGTATGCAACATCTTGCAACATCCGTTACCATCACATATTTTGATGTTACCTTTTGTAAACCATTTGCAATAGAGTTTTGTCTTTCGTCGCCACCAGCAACAAAACTATACTCATCACTAAAGTTTTGCATATATTTAAGCTCATCTTGATGAGCTACGATGATAATCTTTTCAAACTTTTGGTAACTTTCAAGCTTTTTTGTAACATAAAGCCAAAGAGGAACATCATCACACCGTATCCATTGTTTTTTTGGCTCCATAGCAAATCTAGTAGAGTTCCCAGCACATAATACTATCAAAGTTGTATCAAGCAATCATCTATCCTTCATCTATAAAATTATCTTTAGTGTGTAAAAAAGTTACGGATTATAGTAAAATCAACCTTTAAGATTATTATAATTGCAATCAAATTGTAACAAATACCACTTCAAATGAGAGATAATCTAAATTATAATTTTTATAAAGTTTTTTCGCCTCTTTAAATGTAAGTTTATTCTCTCCACTCACACCTGAGTTTTTTATATAATCAAAAAGTTCCTTTTTATTTTCAAAATACAATTTGTACTCAACCACCTCAAAAGTTGCTCCATAAAGGGAAAAAACCTTTTGTATCTCTTCCAAACTTAAAATAGACTTCTCTTGTTCGGTAATCTCATATATCTCTTTAAATGTATTTGAAGTAAATAAAACACCTTTAAAATGTTTCGTTTTTGGCAATATAGCCTCAAGGAGAAGTGAAATATTTTTAGACCATTGAAGAGCTGATGATGAAATTATCAAATCATAGGTGTCATTTTGTATCTCTTCTCGAAAAGAAGAACTATCAAAATCAAAACATTTAACAGTTAAATTATCACTTTTTGGATGTATTTCACACATTTTATGTGAAAAGTCAATTGCTTTGTAGCTATCAAATTTCCAATTTATCTCTCTAAAAATTTGACCACTTCCACAACCAAGCTCTAATATTTTTTTTGGTTCATTAGTAATTTCTCTTACTATTGCTTTTGATACTATCCGTTGGATAATATTGTTATCATCATAATCTTTGGCATATCTTGTAAATTGATTTTTAATACTCATACAAAATTTTATCTTTATGTTAGTATGTTTTTGATAAAATTCGCGAAATTTCTAAAAAATAGGACACCTAAATGGCATCAACATTATTGATAATACAACTTGTTTTAACTATTCTAATCATCATTGCAGTACTTTTACAAAAAAGTTCAAGTATGGGGCTTGGAGCTTACAGTGGAGGTAATGATACTATGTTTGGAGCAAAAGGACCAGCTAATTTTCTTGTAAAAATTACATTTGTTTTAGGAGCATTGTTTGTTATTAACACAATAGCACTAGGATATACATACAATCAAGAAAGACAAAAAAGTGTTGTGGATACTCTTAATGCAAATTCTCTTATTCCACAAGTTCCAAATCATCCAGCAGTTGCACCAGTAGCACCGACACTTCCTACTACAGATGCACCAGTTGTTCCAAGTGCCCCAATAGCACCTGCTACAAAATAATTTTTTGAGATATTGATTCCTATCTCAAAAAATTTCAATTAATTCAAATTTAAAATCAAGGAGAAAAAATGTTAAATGATATTTATAGCGAAACAAAAACAGCTATGGAGAAAAGTATTGAAGCTTTAAAAAGAGACTATCAAACTCTAAGAACTGGAAAAGTAAATCCAGCTATTTTAGATAATGTAACGGTTGATTATTATGGAAGCAAAACAGGACTTGCTCAAGTAGCTCAAATTTTAACTCCAGATGCAACAACTATCAAAATCACACCTTGGGAAAAAGGTCTTATTGGAGCAATTGAAAAAGCTATCCAAATTGCAAATATTGGAGTAAATCCAAATAATAATGGAGAATGTGTACAATTATTCTTCCCACCTATGACAGTTGATCAAAGAAAAGAGAGTGCAAAAGGTGCTAAAGTTATGACTGATAATGCAAAAGTAGCTATCAGAAATATCAGAAAAAATAGCAATGACAAAATCAAAAAACTTCAAAAAGACAAAATTATCACTGATGATGAAACAAAAAAAGCTGAAGCTGAAGTGCAAAAAATTACAGATGCTTTTATCGTAAAGGCTGATGATACATTCAAAGCTAAAGAAGCTGAAATCTTAAAGGTATAATGATGAATATCGAACAAATATACAAAGACTCAAATGCACTTTTAACTGGTCACTTTAAACTGAGTTCAGGTAACCACTCAAGAAACTACCTTCAAAGTGCAAAAGTGCTCGAAGACCCAAAAACTGCAAGAATTTTAGCAGAAGCACTCGCAGAGCAAATAAAAGAAAGCGGTATCGAAATAGATGCTGTTTGCTCACCTGCTCTTGGTGGACTCATCGCTGGATTTGCACTTGCAACTGCACTTGATGTAAGATTTATTTTTGCAGAGAGAGTTGAAGGGGAAATGAATATACGAAGAGGTTTTGAAGTAAAAGCTGGTGAGAAATACCTTGTATGTGAAGATATCATCACAACTGGTGGAAGTGCATTAGAAGCAGCACGTCAAATCGAGCTTGCAGGTGGAATCATCGTAGGCTATGCAGCTTTAGCAAATAGAGGATTTTGTGTACGAAGTGGCGTTGCAGGTGAGCCAAAAGCAAACTGCAAACTTCCTGCAAATGTGCCACTTTTTGCACTAGAAGATTTTACATTTGAGATGTATGCTCCTGAAAACTGCCCTATGTGTAAAGAGGGAAGCATAGCTATTAAACCAGGAAGTAGAGGGAATTAATCTCTAAGACTTCCTTCTATCCCTTAAGATTATTTTCTTTTTAAATAATTCCCCTCTCCCAACCAAACTCCCCAAATATTCTTTTAAAATCATTATCAAATGGTGCTTGTATCGTAAGTTCTTTTTCTAAAATTGGATGGACAAAGTTGACCTCTATTGCATGTAAAAGGAGTCTATTTATCTCAAACTGTTCTCTAAAAAACTTATTATGTTCCCCTCGTCCATGTTTTGTATCTCCAACTATATGGTGTGAGATATGTTTGAGATGGCGACGAAGCTGGTGTTTTCTTCCTGTTTTTGGGTTTAGTTTTACAAGGGAATATCTTGTTGTAGGATATTTATCTACTAAAATAGGTAAAGTCACAGCAGCTACTCTTTGAAACTCTGTTTGTGCATCTTGAGCCTCTTTGGTAATCCCTGCTAATTTTTGCTCTTTTGTATCAAGCATTTGAGAAAGTGGATGGTCAATCAAACCAAACTCTGGGGTATGTCCTCTTGTGATTGCCACATAAGTTTTAGCAACACTTCCATCTTCAAACATTTTTGAAAAGGCTTGTGCTGTTTCTTGATTGAGTGCAAACAAAAGTACCCCAGAAGTTGGTTTATCAAGTCTATGGATTGGATAGACATATTGCCCTATTTGGTCTCGTACTATTTGCAAAGCGAATCTTGTTTCATGTTTATCGATTGGTGATTTATGTACAAGAAGTCCTGATGGCTTATTGACTGCTATAAGATACTCATCTTGATAGAGAACTTCAAGAATTTCTTTTTTCCCATTTTCTTCCATTATTATCCCTCATATTTAGCTGAATGGTATTATTTCCAAATAAAGTAAACCTATGATAAAATCGCCCTTCAAATTAGTAAACAAAAAGGTGAACAAGTGGCTAGATGGAGAGATGTAAAAAAAGGTAAAATAGAAAAGCACAACCATTCACAAAATGAAGCTGAAAAAAATCTTTGTGATGCACCCCTTATGGCTCGATTTAAAGCTTTTATCACCGATAGTTTTATGTTGCTCATGCCTTTGATGTATATCGTATTTTATTTTATTATGGGGAGTCGTGAAGCATTTGCTGAAGATAAATTTAACGGCTGGCTTTATATCTTTATCCCCCATCTTATTATTGTTATTTCATTTTGGTATTTTAAAGGGCAAACCCCAGGGATGAAAGCTTATGAAATAGCAGTAGTTAATACTCAAAGTTGCAAAAAACCTTTTGCCTTTAGATTTGTAAGTCGATATATTTTTATGACCTTATCACTATTTCTTATCATTCCCCTTTTCGTTCCGTTTTTAAATAAAAGAAGAAGAACCCTTTGGGATATCTTCTCAGGAACTTGTGTCAAAGTTCTTCCAAATGATATACACTAAAATTGTACTACTCTAATGCTTTTTTTCAAACTCAGTAGCTTTTACCTTTTTTACTTTGCGGCCGTTGGAGTATATATTATATTCCTTCCTAAAGTGTTGCACGATATTGGATACTCTCCAACAGATATTGGGATAGTTTTGGCTCTTGCTCCACTCATGAGGTTTGCTACACCATTTTTATTTTTAAAACATATTACCTTAACTCAAAATCTTTTTAAAATTATTTTAGTCCTAAGTGTATTCTCCTCTTCATTATTTTATGTAACTATCGATAATTTTTATCTCTTTATGATAAACAATGCCATTTTAGGGGTTTGTTTAAGTGTTCTACTCCCATATATTGAACTTATTGCTATTAAAGAGCTTAAAAATCTTTATGGAAAATCAAGACTTTTTGGTTCCATTGGATTTGCAATTATTAGTTTAGTTCTTGCCGCATATTTAACTGAACCAAATATTGCATTGCATTATTATTTTGGAACTACTTTACTAACTGCGATTATTGCTTTTAGTCTTTTAAAGTATGATGAAAAAGAGTATCCTCAAACAGTAGATGATGAAAAGTTTTCACTTGTAAAATACTGGCCTTTTTGGGTTAGTTTATTTTTTATGCAGGTTAGTTTTGGTGGATATTATAACTTTTTTACGATTTATGAAACAGCTCAAGGGATAAGCTTAGAAACAGTGAGTTATCTTTGGGTTTTTGCTATTATTTGTGAAATTGCGATGTTTTATTATCAAGCACCACTTTTAAAAAGAAATCTTATCTTCATTATTAAACTATCAATTTTGGTAACTGCATTTAGATGGCTTATGCTCTATCTTTTTCCAGAGTCCCTAACTGTATCTTTTTTAACACAGTCACTCCATGCTTTTAGTTTTGGGCTTTATCATAGTGCTGTTATTTTATTTCTTTATAAAATTTATCAAAATAAAAAGCTAGCACAACAATTTATGTTGGGTATAGCCTATGGTCTTGGAGGATTTATAGGTGCCCTTATTGCTGGGTATGTATATGGGAAATATCTTTTCTTTACAGCATTTTTGTTGGCTCTTTTTTCATTTTTATTTATAAGTAAGACAAAAGATTTAGATTAATACAGATTATCTTTTTTTAAGTTTGTAGCTGTAAAATCTACAACATATTACTAATTACTAAAGGAGTAGGCTATGTTAGATAACGAACCATCATTATCACAAATTGATGATTACAATGGAAATGAATCAAAAGAGAAAAGAAGTACAGTTAATAAGGTGATTATTTTATGTTTAGCTGTTGGGGCTATCCTTGTGGCTTTAAAGTTGGCATACAACAATCCAGGTGATTATGTTGGAACTCCAGAAAATCCAGGAATCAATACAGCAAGATAATTTTATCTTGCTTTTTGAAACAAATATCTTATTTTTTCTATTTAAAATGATTTGAATTAAAATAAATCTTATAAGACACTTAATTTAAGCTTATTTTTAGTATATTTTGACTAATATTCCGCACAAACTTATAGAGAACTACAAAAAGGTTATCCCTTCATATATTTCTTTTTAGTAAAACAATAAATCAAAAGGAGAACTCGATGAAATTTACTAAATCAGTAAACCAAGCCGAAGTCCAAAAAAATTGGGTTGTAGTAGATGCTAAAGATAAAATCTTTGGTAGAGTTATTACAGAAGTTGCAGCAACATTAAGAGGAAAACACAAACCATCTTTTACTCCAAATGTTGATTGTGGAGATTATGTAATCGTTATCAATGCAGGTGCTGTTAAATTTACAGGTGCTAAATTAGCTACTAAAAATTATTTTACACACTCTGGATATTTTGGAAGTACAAAAACTCACAAAATGTCAGATATGCTTACAAACAATCCTGAAAAATTATTCAAATTGTCTGTAAGAGGAATGCTTCCTAAAACAAAATTAGGTGCAAAAATGCTTAAAAATTTAAAAGTGTATGAAGGTGCTGAACACCCACATACTGCACAAGTTAAGGGAGAATAATAATGGCAAAAGTATATGCAACTGGTAGAAGAAAAACAGCTATTGCTAAAGTTTGGCTAGAAGTTGGTAAAGGTGAAATTTTAGTAAATGACAAATCTTTAAATGAGTGGCTTGGTGGTCACGAAGCACTTAAAATGAGAGTAAAACAACCTTTATCTGTTTCTAAACAATTAGAATCAGTAAACATTGTAGCTCAAACTTTAGGTGGTGGATACTCTGCTCAAGCTGATGCTTTAAGACACGGGATTTCAAGAGCTTTAGTTAAATATGATGAAAACTTCAAAACTATTTTAAAACCATTTGGTCTTCTTACAAGAGATTCAAGATCTGTTGAAAGAAAAAAACCAGGAAAGAAAAAAGCAAGAAAAAGCACACAATTCTCAAAAAGATAATCTTTTTGTTTACGAAACTTTTTCAAATGGTGGGGAGATATCTATCTTCTTACCATTTTTTTTTAGCTTTATTTTTAATCTTCTTTACAACTTCAACAAGCTTTGCTTCAACTCTCAACCTCTCAATATCATCAAATCCAAGTAGAATCAATCCTATTTTAGCAACAGATAGTGCAAGTAGCACAATAAGTGAGCATATTTTTAGTGGATTATTTAAATACAATAAAGATGGCAAAGTTATTTGTGATATGGCAAAGAGTTATGAACTTACAACCCCAATAAGATTAAAAATAAAACTAAAAGAGAATATATTCTGGCATGATGGTGCAAAGTTTAGTGCAGATGATGTAATCTTCACTTTTAAAACTATCAACAATCCAAAGATTTTTACACCACTTGCAACCGATTTTGAAAAAGTCAAAGAGGTTAAAAAAATCAATGATTTTGAACTAGAAATTATCTACAAAGAACCATATTTTAAGGCTTTACATATCTGGATGGTTGGAATTCTGCCGTATCATATTTTAAAAAATGAAAAAGATTTAATGAGTTCAAGATTTAATAAAAATCCAATTGGTACAGGGACATATAAACTCGACAAATTTATTCCATCGCAAGATATCGTTTTAAAAGCCTATGATGGATACTACGAGGGAAGAGCTAAAATCGATATGATTCGATATAAGTTTATTCCAGATATTGGTACATCTTTTTCTATGCTCAAAACAAAAAAACTTGATATTGACGGACTTTCACCACTTCAAATTGATAGGCAACTTCCAAAAGATTTCTATCAAAACTTTACTATTTATGAAAAACAAAGCTTCGCTTACACCTATCTTGGATTTAACCTCAAAGATAAAAAATGGCAAAATAAAAAATTACGAGAAGCTATTGATTTTGCAATTGACAAAAAAGAGATGGTTGATATTCTTTTCTTCTCTCATGGAAAAATTTGTACTGGACCATTTTTACCAAATAGCTTTGCATTTAATGAAAATATAAAAGCTTCTTCACTCAATATTCAAAAATCGAAACAACTTCTTAAAGAGCTAGGATTTGATGAAAAAAATCGTTTTTCATTTACTCTATTTACTAATGCCAATAATCCAATTAGACTCAATGCTGCTCTTATTATCCAACATCAGCTCAAAAAGGTAAATATTGATATGAAGATAAAAGTTTTAGAGTGGCAAGCATTTTTAAACACTATAGTTATGCCAAAGAAATTTGATGCTATTTTGCTTGGATGGGGACTTGGTTTGATGCCAGATGCAAGGTCAATTTGGCATAGTAAAAGTGATACAAAAGGGGGCTTCAATCTTGTTGGATACAATAACAAAAAAGTTGATAGTGCTATAGAAATCGCTGAAACTACTACTGATGAAAAAACACTTTCCAAAATATATAAAGAGATTTTTTCAGATATAGCAAATGATTTGCCCTATATTTTTCTCTATATTCCAAATGATATTACAGCTGTTTCAAAAGATATCAAAAATGTATCAAACTCTTTTATTGGGATATCCCACAACCAAAAAGAGTGGATAAAAGAGTAGCTCTAAGTAAGTACCACCACTCCATTGACAACTACTATTTTTCCTAAAAGTTCATATTCAAAAACTTTAGCTCCATAAAGTGATACAACCTCATCGTAACTAGGATTTTTTTTACAAAATTCCAAAAAATCATCATTGTAATACTGGGTAGTTTTTCCATATCCAAGTGAAGTTATAAAGTTATCAACATCATAAATCGCAGTTGCTAAACCCTCTTTTAAAAGCCTATTTGTCCCCTCACTTTCTCCAATTCTATGAGGAATTGTATAGACCTTTTTACCCATTTTTAAAGCAAATTCTACACTTCGTAAACTTCCACTATTTAGATCTGCTTGGGTTACAATAAGAACCTCTCCAAGAGCGACAACAATCTCATTTCTCTCTACAAATGTATAGCTTCTTGCAACCGATTTTGGTGGATAACTACTCAAAATCAACGAGTTCTTTTCTATCTGGGTGATAAGATTTTTATTGATTGCTGGGTATTTGATATCAAGTCCATTTGCAACAACTGCAATTGTATTTGACCCTGCATTTTGATGAGCTATCGCATCAACACCCATAGCAGCTCCACTCACAATAACTACTCCAGTATCGACAAGTTTTTTTGAAATCTCAGCAGTTAAAAATTTCGTGTACCCATTAGGCTTTCTAGTCCCAACAATTGAAATCATTGGTTTGTGTAGTAAATTGGTATCTCCTATATAATATATCTCATAAGGATATTTTTTCATCCCTTCAAGTTGTTTGATATGAAAATCTATCGTTTGCATCATATTTTATCTATAGTAACTGTATCAATCCCTTTTAGCATCTCTTTTGATTCTTTTAAAGCCTCAAAAGTTGTACTATAAGGATGTCCAATAGCAATTGCACTTCCACTTTTTTTAGCTATCTCTACAGCTTTTTGTAACTGAATTTTAATTGCATTTTTTGATTGGATATTATCTAAAAAGATATTTCTTCCAATATATCGCATACCATATTTTGAAGCATATTGCTTCACAACCGATGCAGGTGTTGTTCTACTATCAACAAACTGAATATTGTGATTTTTTAACACTTGGATAAGCTTATCCATAGATTCATCATCAGCAGTAAATTTACTCCCCGTATGATTATTATAATACACCGCTCTTGGATAGAGACTTTTTAGTTGCTTTATTTTCTTTTCTATTGTTGCTAAATCATCACCCACATGTAAAGTATCACTCTCTTCTGCACTTCTTGTAGTTGCTTCAAGTGGTAAATGTACCATATAATCATTCAATGATTGTGTAATAGTTGCAGAATCTTTATGTGTTTTAGTAGGTGGCATAAAAGCCATGGTGATTGGATAACCTATCTCTTGAATTTTTTGTATATGTCTTTTAGTGCTTACATCATCTATAATGATAACAAGTTTTGCTGTTCCACTTTGCTTTTGTATAGTTGGTTGTTCTGATATCTGTTGTTTGGTTTTAGTTGTTTCAACTTCAGGATATTTTTCTTTTGAAACTTTTTCCATTATCACTTTTTTTTCTTTTTCTGTTTCTTTCTTTTGAATAACTTTTTGTGTCTCTACTTTTGGTTTTGAAGTTTCTTCTTGTTTTGCTTCAGGGATAGTTTTTGTTGCAATCTTCTCTTCAGTATCAAAAAAACTAAATTTTTTTTCTGACTCTTGTTGTTTTGTTGGTGTTTTTTCAACCTTCTCAATAGGTTCATCATCAACATATTCAATCTCTAAAGCTTTTGTTTTCTCTTCATATTTATGAGAAGAATCTTCTGATAATGGAGCTTTTTGAGGAAGAACTGCTACTGTTTTATTTGACTCTTCATCTTCAGGTATCGTATCAAAAATAAATATCTTTGCTAGAATAACGATAAGAGCTAAAAAAAAGAGTATAACAGCAATATTTATATATTTTGTTGATGTTTGTTTTGAAAATTTAATTGCTCTTCTTTTTCTTTTTGTTGACAATATAATATCTTTTTGTAGATTTGTAACCCAGCAGAGAACTCTGCTGGTATTTTTTTAGTTAGTTTCTGTATTTACGATTTTATTTGCTGCAATCCATGGCATCATAGATCGTAGTTGTACACCTGTTTGCTCAATTAATGAAGCTCTAGCATTTGCTCTTTCAGCATTCATTCTTGGGTATCCAGCTTGACCTTCAAGAATGAAGTCTTTTGCAAATCTTCCATCTTGAATCTCTTTTAAAATCTCTCTCATAGCCTCTTTTGAAGAATCATTGATAACTCTTTTTCCAGATACATAATCCCCATACTCAGCAGTATTAGAGATAGAATATCTCATATCAGCAATTCCACCTTGGAACATAAGGTCAACGATAAGTTTTAACTCATGTAAACACTCAAAATATGCTAATTCTGGAGCATACCCAGCTTCTGTTAATGTTTCAAATCCAGCTTTTACAAGAGAAACTGCTCCACCACAAAGAACCGCTTGCTCACCAAATAGGTCCGTTTCAGTTTCATCTTTGAATGTAGTTTCAATAATTGCAGTTCTTCCTCCACCAATTGCAGATGCATAAGAGAGTGCTAATTCTTTAGTAGTTCCACTTGGATTTTGTCCAACAGCGATAAGGTCAGGAATCCCTCCACCCCTAACAAACTCACTTCTTACAGTATGTCCTGGAGCTTTTGGAGCAATCATAGTTACATTGATATCACTTCTTGGAATAATTCTTCCATAATGGATGTTAAACCCGTGCCCAAATGCAATAGTTGCACCTTGTTTTAAGTTTGGTTCAATCTCATTTTTATAAATTTCTGCTTGGTTTTCATCTGGTAACAAAATCATAACAACATCAGCAGATGCAGATGCAGATGCAACAGTCATCACTTCAAAACCTTTAGCTGCAGCTTTTTTCCAACTACTTCCACCTTCTCTTAGTCCAACGATAACTTTTACTCCGCTATCTCTTAGATTTTCTGCATGTGCATGACCTTGTGAACCAAATCCAATCATCGCTACCGTTTTTGATTTAATAAGTTCGATATTACAATCTTTATCGTAGTAAACATTTAATGCCATATTATTTCCTTTTTTTCTTAGTTTTTTTAAATTTTGCGATTGTACCCTATTTTAAGTTAAGACTCAATCAAGTAATTACACATCCGCTGAAATCTTGCGAGGTAAACTTACGCTAAAACAAGCCCCATTGTATATTATTCCATCCAATTCTTGAACTATATTTTTAACACTTAAACTACCATGCATATTTTTTTCAATAATGTCCTTACTCATATAAAGCCCTATTCCTGTCCCTTGAGATTGATGTTTAGTTGTAAAATATGGATCAAATATCTTTTCTATAATCGCTTCAGGAATCCCTCCAGCATTATCTTGGAAATAAAGGATATTATCTGTTTTAGTTACCTCACTATACACATAAACTCCTCTATGTATTGGCTTTTTCTCAATAATTGCATCTCTTGCATTATTTAAAATATTTAAAAATGCCTGCGACACCTCACTTGGCATACCATGTGATAGAAGTGCTACATCGCTGATATTTGTTTGAATCTCGATATTATTATCTTTATAAGTTGCCCCAGTAATTGCTAATGTATTTCTTAGAACATCTCGTATATCAAAATCAACTTTGACCTTATCTTCTTTAAAGAAACCTCTAAAATCCTCTATTGTTTGTGTTAAAAACTGAACATAGTTTTTAATATCACTATAGGATTTTTTAATATCATCATTTGAAGCTATCCCCAATTCCATTTGCAACTCAACTCCAGAAGCTGTTGAGCTTATTGCACTTAAAGGTTGTCGCCACTGATGTGCAATGTTCCCTAGCATCTCTCCGAGTGCTGCAAATCTTGATTGTTGAATCATTTGCTTATCTTTTTCTCGATTTTTTTCAAGCTCCTCTTGAATTCTCTCTTCAAGTTTACCATTAAGTGTTTGCAACTCTTTTGTTTTAAGGGCAATCATCCCCTCAAGATTATCATTAAGATCAGCTAATTGTTTTCTTGATTTTACCTCGCTTGTAATATCATTAAGGACAATAACAATGATATATTTACCTTCTGAGTCTAAAAACTTTTTGTTTGCTACAATCGAGAAATGATGGTCTTCTCGTCCATTATTTAAAACAACTTTGAAATTCTTTTCTCTATTTTCAAGTATATAATGCACCCAAGTTACTTCATCATATCTAGATTGAGTAAGATAACTATCATCAGGAACATCTTTTTCAAACAAATCACAAATACAAGCATATTTTGCTTTAAATTCCTCAATAGAATCAATAAAATCAAAGAAATTGGCAATCGCTTCATTTGCTTCAACCATATGTACCCCATCTGAAACAATAACCATATTCTCTTGACCATCTAAAATAGCTTTTACAAAGCTTTCTTTGAGTTCTAAATCTTTATTTGCTACCTCTAATTGATGATTTTCCTGATTTATGATTTGACTAATCCAAAAACCAAAAAGTGTAGTAATTACAATAACAGAAACAGTAAGAAGCAACCTAATTTTTAGATATTCATCTTGTTTTTGAAGTTTCTCTTCTTTGATATTTTTAAGCTCAAGATCCCCTTCATAAAGAAGTCTTTTTATATTTTCACTCATACGATTAAAAAAAGCTGGTGTGGTTTTATAATATCTTGAAAGCTCTCCATTGACCTCTATCAAATCTTTATAATTTTCATCCATTGTGCTGTGATACCGCTTATCGAGTAGCAAATCAACAATTGCAATCATCTCTCTAAGCTCGGCTAGTTTTGGTTGAATATCAATCACTTCTAAAGAGACAGGTTGACCACTTATCTTTGGATCATAAGTAACCTCAGTTATCGTTTCATTTGCACCAATCATATTAAGTTCAATATGTCGCTTAAGAGTTCCACCCTTTTGGAGCACTAAAAGAGAATCATTAATATTTTCTATGAGATGTTCTATTTTTGTTACTACGATTTCCCTTGATTTTGGTGTATTTGTTGCGATAGCTAATTCAAAGAAAAGTGCTTTTAAGCCTTGAATATCCTCTGATACATACTCAGCAATTTTCATCCTTTTTTCATAACTTTTAGTTTTTACATTCAGCTCTTCAATCAATTCTGAAAAGACCTGATTAACTACAAATAAAGAGATAAATCCAATAACAAACAGTGAAACGAGTATATGAAGCTTATTTGAAGTTTTAATTTTTCCCATAAACCCTATCTAAATCCATATTTTTTCATTACAGCTTCCCCATGCTTTGATGATGCAAAATCTACAAATTTCTCTGCTAATGCTTTGTTTTTTGTAAAACTAAGTGTTGCTAAAACTATTTTTTGTTTTGGTGCATATTTTTCATCTATAGGAACTATAGTGATATTTTTTTTAATTTCAGGTGCTACACCAGCTGCTATCCAGTTGATAGTCATATCTACTTGGGGTTTTAAAAGACTTGCATTTAAACTTCTTGAATCGGTTCCAACCTCAAGAGCTGAATCAAATGCTTGATTAAAAAACTTCTCCCCTTTATAGTTTACAAGGATTTTTTTTGTCATCTTTCCAATACTTCCACTCTCTGGATTACATAAACAAGTTCCAAGATTACCATCTATCAAACTCTCTAAATCTTTAATTTTTTTTGGATTCCCATTTTTAACAAAAATAGCTGCTTGGTTAAATCCTACATAAGCTTGTTTTCCAAAAAGACCATCTTTCCCATATTCTTTAAGATAATTTTCAGACCCTGGAAGATAAAAATCACCTTGTTTTGAAAGTTTCAAAGAATCATACAAATCCTCACTTCCACCTTGAATAATCTTAATTGTACAATTATTTGTTTTTTCAAATTCTGATGCAAGTTCTTGCATCGGTTTTACCATTGTAATCCCACAATAAAACAACATTGTTGGCTTTGCAGCACCAAATAATGAACTTCCAATGAAAGCCAAAATCATAAACGATTTTAAAAGTAACTTGAACATAAAACATCCTTTTTAATTGGTTATTGAGTATTATTCCATAAAGAATATAAGGAGATGTTTATTTTGGAGCCATTATTACATGAAAAAATTACAAAAAACATAGATATCCTAAATCATTATGATACAAATGCAATTTTGGTTGATAACAATCGTTATATTATAAATAAGAAATATAAAATCGGGCATATCACAGCTCACCATAGTAAATTTTACTTAACTTCACAAAGTGATGGAAAAGAGATTTTAATCGAAAAAGATGACTTGTTGGGAGCAAATGAGGGTGATTTTATACTCAGCCGAGTTATTTTTAATCCAAGAGGAAAACTAAAAGTAAAGGTTGTCCTTATTATAGAAAGAAATACTGAACAAGTTTTGGTATTTTGTAAAAACAATCAATTTATCTCTGTAAAAAATGGCAATAATTTACATATAAAAAACAAGCCTCATTGCAAAGAGGGTGATTTATATCTTATTAACAATGACCTTTATGATTATTTTGGAAATATTGATGACTCTAAGATAGATGAAAAAATATCACTTTATCTTTATAAAGAGGAGCATAGACTTTCCCCTTATAGTTTAGAAAATGTTGATAAAAAGATATCTTTTGTAAATCGAGTTGACTTAACAGAGCTTGATTTTTGTACTATTGATCCAGTTGGTGCAAGAGATCACGATGATGCAATTTATTATGATTATGAGAAAGAGATTCTTTATGTTGCTATTGCTGATGTTAGCCACTATGTAAAAGAAGGAACACCCCTTGATGATGAAGCAAAAAAAAGGGCTTTTTCGGTTTATTTTCCTTCCCGAGTGCTTCCTATGCTTCCTTTTATTTTAAGTAGTGATTTATGTTCACTTAAACCAAATGAACTAAGGTATGCTTTTGTTTGCAAAATAGAACTTGATTTGAAAAGCTTAAGTGTAAAAAAAAGTGAATTTTTTGAAGCTGTTATTGAGTCAAAAAATAATTTTAGCTATGAGATTATTGATGAAAAAATAGCAAAAAATGAGCTCTCAAAAGGGTTGGAGGAGCTACTAAAAGTAACCCAAAATCTACGAACGAAAAGATTAGCCAATGGCTACAATTTTAGAAATGAAGAATTCAAACTTATTTTAGATAACAATGAAGAGCTTATAGATGTAAAAGGGAGTCATAGCACACTTTCTCATCAATTAGTGGAAGAGTGTATGCTTTTGGCAAATCAAGAAAGTGCTAAAAAACTAGGAAGTGTTGGTATTTTTAGAATTCATGAAGAACCTGATATCAAAAAAATCGATAAACTTATTGAAGAACTTGTTGGAATTGGGCTTAATGTAAAAAAGAAAAAAGATATTCACTCTACTATTATAAGTATCCAAAAAGAGGCTTCGAGATTTTTTCTTGAACAAGAAGTCGATCAGCTTATCATAAAAGCACAACAACAAGCAAAATACAGTAGCCACATAAGTAACCACTTTGGACTTGGATTTTCCCATTACAGCCATTTTACTTCACCAATTAGAAGATATGCTGATCTTACTTTACATAGAATTTTAAAAACAAAAAAAATACCAAAAGAGATAGACAATATTTGTGAACAAATAAGTAATAGTGAAAGAGAAATAGCCCAAATGGTTTGGGATTTAGAGGGACGAAAATATGCTAGATGGGCAAAAAAGAATTTAAATCAAATTTTTACAGCTGTAATTTGTGATGTTGGGGATATAGTTTATGGTGAACTACTAGAGCCTCTTTGTGGGCTTAAATTTCAACTTCTCAATCACAAAGGGGAAAAATTATATAATAAAGTAAAAGTTTGTCTTACTGAGGTTGATTTAGTTTCTAAAAAAATTTATGGAAAAATAATAAAATGAAAAAGCCAATTGCTACAGCTATTATCGTAACTATTTTACTTTTTTTACTTGCTTATCTTAATAAGGATGAAATCAATAGATTAGATATCTTTTTATTTATTTTGCTGTTTGTCTCAGTTATTGTTTTTCTTTTTAATTCTTACGAACTATATAAAAAGCAAATATCCCTTAAAAGATTTACCCATGCTGTTGAAAATAGTGATAATATTGTAATGATTACAGATAGAGAACAACGAATAAAATATGTAAACCAAGCTTATACTGATTCAACAGGTTATACTATGGAGGAGGTGATTGGACAAAGACCTTCAATTGTAAAATCTGGACTTAATTCAAAAACCTTCTATAAAAAATTAAATAAAACAATTTATAGTGGGAAAAAATGGAATGGAACTTTTATAAACATATCAAAAGATGGAAAAAGACAGTATGAAAAATCTACAATAAGTCCTATGATGGATGAAAATGGAAATATTACTGAATTTATTGGGTTAAAATTAAACATCACAAAAGATATCAATGCCCAAATTGCTCTAAGGGAAAAAGAAAAGAAATTTTTTGACCAAATAAAAATGGCAAGTATGGGTGAATTGCTACATAATATCGCTCATCATTGGAGGCAACCACTCTCTTTAATCTCTACAATTGCTACAAGTGTAGAACTTCAAAGAGAGATGAATATGTTAGATGATGCAAAACTTGACAAAGCGATGAAAGATATCAATAAATCAGTACAGAACCTCTCCTCTACAATTGAAGATTTTGCAAATTTTTTTAATCACAATAAAACAAAAGAGACTTTTGTACTGAGTAACATCCTTGATAGAACTTTAAATATTATAGAGATGGATTTTAAAGAAACTCATATTATATTAGATATTTCAAACAATGTTACCTCAGAGATATATGGTTATAGTAGTGAACTTATGCAGGCTATTTTAAATATTCTTAACAATGCAAAAGATATCCTTGTGCAACAAGAAACACGAATAGTACAACTCAAAACCATAGAGTTTCGAAATTATGTAGAGATTACAATTCAAGATAATGGTGGTGGAATACCTGATGAGATTATCAAAAATATTTTTGAACCTTACTTTACAACAAAACATAAAAGCCAAGGGACTGGAATGGGACTTTATAGCTCTTATATCTTCATAACAAATAAAATGGATGGTGAAATTAATGCCATAAATGAAGAGTTTTTTTACAACGAACAAAAATATTATGGTGCAAAATTTACTATAAAGATTCCAAAAAATGTATAAAAATGAATTTGATAAAGAGCTAAAAAAAGGGACTGTTTATAGTAGCTATATGTTTTATGGTAGTGAGAATTATCTTATTGAAAGTTATGCAGATGCAATAGCAACGATATTAGCAAATGGGGAAGATGTAAATAAACTCTATTTTGAAGAGTTTTCCCCTGACGATGCTACAGATATCCTTTCACAAAGCTCACTTTTTAGCACAACAAATATATTACTTGTAAAAATCAATAAGAAGATTCCTAAAAAAGAACTTGATAAACTAGTGGAAACTTGCCATTTAAACGATGATAGTAAACTTATTTTATGTTGTTTTGGGGATGCTGATTTTAAAAGTATGGAAGGAAGTTTCACTAAAAAAACAAATTCTGTAGCGGTTAGATTTTATCCACTTGAGGAGTTTGAAGCAAAAAATATATTAACAAAAAAAGCAGCAGAACTTGGGATGAATATTCATACTAACGATTTAGAATTCCTCTATACTATGCACCAAAAAGATTTAACTCTTTGTATGGCTGACCTTGCAAAACTTGCTATATTGGATGATGAAATAACCTCTAAAACTATAAGTCAACAATGTTTTGGACTTGGAAGTGTGAATATTGATGAGTTTTTAGAAAAGCTTGTTCTTGGAAAAAATATCAATAAAGATCTTTATGATTTACTTGAAGAGGGGATAAATGAAGTAGCTTTAGTTTCAAGAATAACAGCTTTTGTACAAATACTTTTTATGATAAATAGCTATCTCAAACTTTATGGAAACCTTAATATCATGGAGATATGGGGATATCCACTTCCCGCTAAAATTGCAAACAAACAAGCAGAACTTGCAAAAAGATTTCAAAAAGAAGATTTTTTATCGATGCTTTATTTTTTACAAGAACTTGAACTTGAACTAAAAAACACAAAAGTGATTAATATAAATACCCATCTACAATCAAAATTGAGAATTTTCTTAAAATAAGTTTTTTTTAAGTTATTTATTATAATCGTTTAGATAAAATCCACCTCCAAAAAACCTTGCTGGGCTTCTTTGTTATTTATAACTCACAAGCTTGGCTAAATCCAAAAGGAGAAATTGATGGCTAGAATTAGACATTACGAAACTATGTTTATAGTTAAAACAACTCTTACAGAAGAGGAGATCAAAAATCAAATCGACACTGTAAAAGCGAACATTGAGAAAAATGGTGGGACAATCACTGCATGTGACAACATGGGTAACAGAGAATTGGCTTATGAAATTGAAAAACAAAAGAGAGGTTATTACTATGTAATCTACTTTGAAGCACCATCTGAGTCAATCGTTGAGCTTGAAAGAAATTATAGAGTAAATGAAAATATTTTAAAATTTATGTTTATTAAATTTGAAGGTAAAAAAGAAGTTGCTGAGTGGACTAAAATGAGTTCTGAAGCTGCTAAAAAAGAGCAAAAATAAGTAGTTGAAGTTTTAAGAAGGAACTATTATGTATAACAAAGTGATTTTAATTGGCAATCTTACAAGGGACATCGAACTAAAATATATTCCAAGTGGTGCAGCGATTGCAAAAGGTGCAATTGCAACTTCACATAAATATAAAGCACAAGATGGAAGCCAAAAAGAGGAAGTTTGTTTTCTTGATTTTAATGTATTTGGAAAAGCTGCTGAAGTTTTAAACCAATATGTTAAAAAAGGTTCTAAGGTGATGCTTGAAGGAAGACTTGTTTTAGAAAGCTGGACAGCACAAGATGGTACGAGTAGAAATAGGCATTCATTAAGAGTTGAGGAATTTAAATTTTTAGATTCTAAAGGGAATGAAAGTACTCCATCAAACGACTATCAACCAAGACAAGTTGAGCAATATAATAAACCTTCTTATAACAATACACAACAAGGTGGTACAAGAGAACCGGAGTATCAAGTACCAGTAATCGACATCGATGATGACGAAATTCCATTTTAGAAAAGGATTGTAATATGGCTGAAAAAAGAAAATTCTCAAAAAAATTCTGTAAATACAGTGCTATGAAAATAGACAGTATTGATTATAAAAATATGGAGTTATTAAAAATCTCTTTAAGTGAAAGAGGTAAAATAATGCCAAGAAGACTTACAGGTACTTCAAAAAGACATCAAGAACTTGTAGAGTTAGCAATAAAAAGAGCTAGACATATGGCACTTATCCCATATGTTGTAAATACAAAACAATTAACAGGTCCTGCATACTCTGCAAGATAATCGTAACGATTTGTACGAAAAAAGGCTAGAGAAAATCTCTCTAGCCTTTTTTATTTTTAATGTATCCTTATCCCCTTTTGACAAATAAAGATAAGCTTATCTGCTTTCTCATCATCGTGAAGATGAAAATTAATAATCTGCTTTATCTCAAAACCACATTTTGTTAAAAGCTTTTTCATTGCATTTTTCTCATGATAATACTGAGTGATGAAATCTTGCTCTTTTGTGTAGTTCCCATCTTGATTTTTAGTAAATAATATAATATCTGTGATGAGTTTCTTATCACTAAAAAATGCATCGATACCTATAAATTTATCCTCTAAATTGATATTTAAACTCCCCTGTGCAACCTCTTCAAATCCATAAAGTGTATTGATATCAAAGATAAAGTATCCTCCCACCTCTAATAGATTATAAGTATCCTTTACAAACTTTTCTAATATTTGCTTATCCATATAATTTAAAACATCAAAAATAGCAGTCGCACAATCAAATCTATCTTGCACCTCAGCTATATCAATACAAGCGACATTAAGCCCTTTTTCTTTGCAAACTTTTACTTGCTCACTACTCAAATCACATCCAAAAGCAACCATCCCTGAAACTTCAAGAGAAAGCAAAAACTCCCCTTGCCCACAACCAATATCGATAACTTTTTTAACATTGAGCTCTTCACAAATTTTTAAAAAAGCATCATAAAGTTCTTCCACTTCTGCTTGAAAATCAAGATGCTTTTCTATCTTAGAGTATAAATTAAGTCCGTTCAAGCTTTTCCTTTAAATCAAGTATGGCGCTTTTTTTACAATAAAATGAGTTCTTATTGGCAATTAAGTGAGCTGATGTCTCCATAATAGTATCTCCAACCTCTAATCCATTTTGTTTCATGGTCTCTCCAGTTTCTACAATATCCACGATACAATCACTAAGTCCCACAAGTGGAGCAAGTTCTATAGAGCCATAGAGTTTTACAAGCTCAACTGCCATTGCTTTACTTTCAAAAAATTTCTTTGCAATTGTTGTATGTTTGGTAGCTACCTTTATTGAAGATCGATTCCAATCGATACTATCACCTGCCTTAAGACCAATCGCAACCTTACATTTTCCAATTTCAAGATCAAGTAACTTTATCAAATCATATTCTTTCTCTTCAAGTACATCAAGACCAACCACACCTAAATCAGCACTTCCATACATCACATAAGTTGGTACATCTTGATTTCTTACATTTAAAAAAGTAAATCCAGCTTTTTTTAAAATCAATTTTCTATTTTCAAACTCAAATTTTTCACCAAAAGCTTTTTCAAATTTTTCTAAAGTTTGCTCGGCGATTCTCCCTTTTGGAAGTGCTATAGTTATCATTTTTTCTCCTCGTTTTCTATCCTAGAATCTTCTATTATTTTTTTCATACTCTCAAAAATAAGTCTTTCAATAAACTCATAATTTTCAAAATAAGCTAAAAGTGGCTTAGCACTCTCCCCTGTAAGAATCAATTTTTTATTGTATCTTTTTTGAATATCTACAATCGAAGCTATAACCATTTTTACTATAGCAAAACTAATTGCCTCATCAGTATTTTGTGGAAGTCTATCAAAATCGATATTAGTTATAAATTCAAATTGAAGCTTAGAAGAAATTTGTGGATATACCCTCTTTAAACTCTCAATCCCAGGAAGGATAAATCCCCCAAGATGTTTTTTATTTTCCATCACATCCACAGTGATAGCACTTCCAAAATCAACAATAATTCCATCATCAAATAACTTGCATGCAACTATTCTATCGATACCTAATGTAGTCCCATAAGTTGTTTGGAAAAAGGATTTCTCTTTTAAATCAATACTATTTGGAAATTTAGCTTTAAAAGCTTTTGTAGCAACCTCATTTACACTAATAAAATAAATTTCATCATCAATATTATCTAAAATATCTCCCTCTAAACTATCATCAACTCCAACTTTAAAATCATTTTCACCAATCAAAAAATGGAATGTACTATTTCCTATATCACACAAAATCATTGTAAATTTTCCAATTATCACTTTCTAATTCTTTGATAGACTTACTACAAATTTCCCCTGCAATCAAAAGTAGATTTACTTTGAAATTATGATCTTCTAAAAGCTTTAACCTATCTCTTAAAAGCTCTAACTCTTTTGCATTTTTCAAAATAAATCGAGCTTTTTGTTCCACTACAAAAACACTTACAAACTGTTTTTTTATATCACAACCACTGTAAATTTCTATTTTTTTTCTACTTTCTAGTTGACTTGGATAAATCACCTTAAAGTCGCTAAACAAAAATCCTTTGCTCGCTAAAAACTCTGTAACCCGTTTCATTTAATCCAATTTAAGAAGTTTGTTTTCAAAATATATTTTATCTCCAGACACATAGACTTTCTCATCATCATAAAAAGGTAAGTTAAAAACCTTTTCCTCTTTAAAGTCGTTTGTAATCTTTACAATATATCCTTGTGATTCTATAAGAAAAATATTTTTCTCTTTATCTAGTGCAATTGCATGAAATTTTGCAAATTTAAACTTTTTGCTTGCCACAATATTTAAATCAAAATCAAGTTTTAGAACAGTTCCATCAAGTAATGCCAAATAGATATACTCATCATCAACACTGTAATTTTGAATAATCAACTCTTTTGTAGTATATTTCCCTTTATTCAAAGAAACTATCTTATTTTGCGATGCAGTGATGAGGGTATCCCCAATCGCTTTTAAGAGGATAATATTTTTTATATCATTTTGAGAATCTATAAGTAATGTTCTAGATATTCTAAAACTCTCTTTTTCAACAATTACAATCTTTCCATCAAGTGTTGGGAATAATATTATTTTATTTAAAATAACAGGCATTGCGATTCTTGTATCATTTACAAAAGAAGCTTCTAAATACTCTTTCAATTTAAATTTATTTTCATTTATATCATAAACACCATACGAGTTATCACTAAAAACTATAGCAAGGAGATTATCTTGCAAAGTTGCTCCAACCACATTGGTTCTAAAGTTTATTGTTGTATTTGTATCACTAATAAAAATATCCCCTTTTTTATTTGCAGAGATTATCCCTGTATCTGTATTGTTTATATATTCAAAACCTTCAAGAAGTTTAAATTCTGAAATTCCAAAATTATTGATAATTCTATTATCTTTTGTTGTAGCACCATTTGCATTAAGTGATGCTATATAATCAGGAGTTGTGATGATTGTTTTATCGATTCCAAAAATGCTACTCTCTTTTGGAGCATAGTATTTTTTACTTGAGCACCCTTGAAATAAAAAGAGTGCAAAAATGAGTAAAAATAATGACTTCATAACGATTCATTACTTCGTTAATAAAAAGTGTTTTATCATATTTGAAAGGGGCAAAATACGACTTTTTTCATCAATTCTTGATATTGTTTCTTTTGCTTTTTTATATTCTTTTTTCTCAATTAAAATAAGTGTTTTACTTAATATTGCAAAATCTTTCAGTAAAAAGTCTTGATTCATAATCATCCCGTCTAAAGCAACTAAATCACTTTTTGCAACGGCACTATTGTAAGCTGCGATATCCTTTACAAATTGTGCATTTGTAGCTATTGTTTTATCTTTTGAGATTTGGAATAATGCAATATTATAAAGCTCTTCATTTGCATTTTTTAACTCATCTAAGCTTGCTTTATCATTGTTATCTACCATCACTTTTGAATAAGCATTATTTGCTGCTATTGTATTGTTTTCATTTATATAATTTACTATAACTAGCCCAATAGCCCCTACAATCACCAATATAGAGGTTACTAAAATTGTTTTTTTATACTTTCTGTAAAATTTTTCGACTTTAAAAAAATTTTCAAAAAACTGTTCTTCTGTAGAAATTTCATCTTTGATATACGATACATTTTCTTTTAAACTCATTGCATTACCTTATTCTATGTTAATTTTAAGGTAGATATTCTACTACAAAGATTATAAAATATTACTTTTATACTATTTTGGCTAAAATCCACTCCTAAAAAAGAGATAAAGGTTACAAGTGAAAATGGATAGAATTATATTTTTAATACTTTTTATAGTGTTTGGTTTTATGTTCGGAATTGATCAAAAAACAACTATTCCAGCTGATACCAATACGACAGAAAATAACAAGCAACCCACTAGACTAGAATCGTTTGCAAAACTCCAAACTGTTATCTCTGCTGTTGAAAATTATTATGTTGATGATGTAAAACTAGATGAAATTGTAGATAAAGCGATTGCTGGTCTTCTTAGTGAGCTCGATGCACATAGTGCTTATATGAATAAAAAATCTTATAAAGAGATGCAAATAAGTATGGATGGTGAATTTGGTGGACTTGGAATTGTTATTGGGATGAGAGATGGTGCTTTAACGATTATCTCCCCAATAGATGATACACCTGCTCAAAAAGCTGGGGTACAAGCTGGTGATATCATCTTGAAAATTGGAGATAAATCAACTCTTAAAATGACTATTGATGAAGCAGTAGCACTTATGAGGGGTGAAGTTGGAACACCAGTGGATATCACAATAGTACGAAAAGGGGAATCAGCACCTATCAATATCCATATTGTAAGAGGTATGATTAAAGTCAAATCAGTTCATGCAAAAACATATAATGACACTATTTTGTACCTTAGAATCACTCAATTTGACAACCATGTAGCAGAATTATTATCAAAATATATTATTGAGCATAAAGCGGCAACAAAAGGGATTATTTTAGATTTAAGAAATAACCCAGGAGGCTCTTTAGAACAATCGATTAAAACTGTCGATATGTTTGTAGATGATGGAGTTATTGTTTCACAAAAGGGGAGAACTCCATCAGAAAACAGTACTTTTAATGCCACAAAAAAAGGGACACTTACAAAAGTCCCTTTAGTTGTCCTTGTCAATGGAGGAAGTGCAAGTGCGAGCGAGATAGTAAGTGGATCATTGCAAGATTTTAAAAGAGCGATTATTGTAGGAGAGGAGACTTTTGGAAAAGGTTCAGTTCAAATGCTTATGCCAATCACTTTAGATAAAAGTGAGGCTATTAAACTTACAATCGCGAAATACTATCTTCCAAGTGGAAGAACTATTCAAGCTGTTGGGGTAAAACCAGATATCAAAGTAGCATTTGGGAAAATTCCAACATCTGAAAAAGATAAATTTGCTATCAAAGAGAAAGATCTTAAAAAACATCTGGAACTTGAACTCAAAAAAGTTGATAATAGTGAAACAAAAAATCAAAAAGAGTCAATTGAAGAAGATGAGACAATGATGGATGAGAAAAAAACAATTATCAATGATGATGATTTAGCTAAAGACAATCAGCTTAAATCAGCGATGGATATATTAAAATCATTAATCATTTTAGAAAAATAATTAAACAATAAACGGGAGGAAAAAATGGAAAAAACTGAGTTGTTATACGAAGGTAAAGCGAAAAAAATTTGGAAAACGAGTGATGAGAATCTTTTGATTTCAGAATTTAAAGATGATTTAACTGCATTCAATGGCGAAATGAAATCTAGTGAAACAGGAAAAGGTGCATTAAACAATAAAATCTCAACAGAATTATTTAAAATGCTATCAGACAATGGTATTCAAACTCACTTTGTAAAAATGCTTGATGATAATCATATGCTTCATAAAGCTTGTGATGTTATCTTAATAGAGGTGATTGTACGAAATATCGCTACAGGAAGTTTGTCAAAAAATTTAGGTATTGAAGATGGAACTGTTTTACCATTTACATTAGTTGAATTTGATTATAAAAATGATGCCTTAGGTGATCCTAAATTAAATGACCAACATGCACTTATTTTAGGGCTTGTTGAGTTCCAAGATGAACTTGACAAACTAAGAAGAATGGCTAGACAAATTAATGATATTTTAAGACCATACTTTTTTGAAAAAGGTTTAAAATTAGTTGATTTTAAGCTTGAATTTGGAAAAGATAAATCTGGAAATATTATCTTAATTGATGAAATTAGTCCTGATAACTGTCGATTTTGGGATGTTGAATCTGGAGAATCTTTAGATAAAGATAGATTTAGAAAAGGGAAAGGTGGGCTGAAAGTAGCTTATGAAAATGTTCTCAATAGGATTCTAACTAAATAATCTCGAACTCTAGGATTTAGTATAAATTATATTAAATCCTAATTCTATTATTACACATTCTGCATAAAAAAATTTCATTATTTACCTACTACTTAACAAACCATTAAGCTCTCTAAAGTATAATCGCTCTTTTAGTTTGATTATAAGTTTTTGTTATTACAAAAAAGTTACATTTATTTTAATAAGTAGAGGGTGATTATGAATAATTTTCAAGAGATTGTTAAAGTGTCAAAAAATTTAACACTTCTTTATGTTGAAGATAACGAAGAGGTAAAAAAGGCAACTCTTTACTTTTTAGAAGAGTTTTTTGATAATATCATCCTTGCAAAAGATGGAACAGATGGATTTACAACATTTTACAATGCCAATATCAATAATAAGAGTTCAAGCAAAATTGACTTAATCTTAACAGATATTAATATGCCAAATGAAAATGGACTCAGTATGGCAAAGCGAATACGAGAACTTGATGAGAATATCCCTATTTTAATCCTATCAGCCTATAGTGATACAAAATACTTTTTAGAAAGTATCTCACTTAGTATAGATGGTTATATTTTAAAACCGATTGAAATGACTCAATTTATCAAAGTTCTCAAAAAAGTTCTCACAAAAATAAATAATGAAATAAATCTAAGAAATAATTTCAATCTTCTTCAACAATATCAAAATCTTACAGACAAAAGTTCTATTATTTCCAAAACAGACAAATTTGGAATTATTACATATGCAAACGATGAATTTTGCAAAGTTTCAAAATATTCAAAAGAAGAGTTACTAGGGAAAAGTCATAAAATCGTACGACATCCTGATAATCCAAGTTCACTCTATGCAGAAATGTGGGATACAATCAAAAATAAAAAACAGATGTGGCGAGGGGTTATTCGAAATCTTACAAAAGATAATGTAAGCTACTATGTAGATGCAATCATTACCCCTATTTTAGATATCGATAATGAGATTATCGAATATATAGCACTTAGAAATGATATTACAGAGGTTATGAATCCAAAAAGGCAACTCAAAGATGCTATTTTTAATTCACAACAACCCCTTGTTGTTATTTTAAAAATTCAAAATTATGAAAATATAGAAAATTTTTTTGGGAAAGGTATGATTGAAGAGATAGATGAAAGATTTTCGAAAATGATTCTCAAACAAGTACCACAAGAGTGCAATTTTGACATTGTCTACAGTTTAGATAATGGAAATTATGCCCTTACAAAAGATTTAAAGAATTGTACAAAAACAATAGATGAAATTATAGAAAATCTAAAATTATTCCAACAAAGATTAAATGAAACAAAAATTGATTTAGGCGATATTGACTACGACATTAGCACTATTTTGAGTATTTCATACACTGGTAATGTATATGAGAATGCAAAATTGGGTATTAGAGAACTTCGAAGTTCAAAACAAAAATTTATTATTGCAAATCACTTAAGTGAAAGTAAATATGAATCTGCAAAAAAAAATATCACAACACTTACAAAAGTAAAAAAAGCAATTGAAGATTATAGAATCATCTCTTATTTTCAACCAATTGTTAATAACAAAACAGAACAAATTGATAAATATGAATCACTTGTCAGACTTGTAGATGAAAATGGTGATATTTTAACTCCATTTTTCTTTTTAGATATCGCAAAAGAGGGGCAATACTACAGTGATATCACAGCTATAGTTTTAAGAAATTCATTCAATGCTTTAAAAAGTACACAAATGAATATCTCTATTAACTTATCAGCACTTGATATCGAAAAAGCTTCAACAAGAGAAGAGCTCTATAAACTCCTAGATGAATACAAAGAAGATGCATCTAGGGTTGTATTTGAACTTTTAGAGGATGAAAATGTTCATGAAATGGAAATTATAAAAGAATTTATTAAAAAAGTTAAAAGTATGGGGGTAAAGATAGCAATTGATGATTTTGGTGCGGGGTATTCAAATTTCGAAAGACTTTTGGAGTATCAACCAGATATTTTAAAAATTGATGGAAGCTTAATTAAAAATATTGAAACAAGTGACTACTCCTTAGCCGTTGTCAAAACAATTGTCACTTTTGCAAAAAGTCAAAATATACAAACAATAGCAGAATATGCGGAAAATAAAGAGATATTTGAAATTTTAAAATCTTTAGATGTTGATTATTCACAAGGATATTATTTTGGGAAACCACTCCCCTTATAATAAAAAATAAAAAAATCAAGCAAGATTATAAGTCAATTTTAGATAAAATCCAAAAATATTGAATTAAATAAATAGAGGTAAAAAATGAAAGCGATTGTAAATATTGGACTTAAAAAAGGTGTACTTGACTCTCAAGGAAAAGCAACTCATCATACTCTTGATACTTTAGGTTTTGCTAGCTTAGTAAAAGATGTTAGAGTTGGAAAACAAGTTATACTTGAACTAAATACAAATGATGAAAATGAAGCACGAGAAACTGTTGCAAAAATGTGTAAAGATTTGTTAGCAAACACTGTAATCGAAGATTATGAAATCACTTTAGAGGCTTAAAAGATGCATGTAGTAGTTTTACAATTTCCAGGCACTAACTGTGAATACGATACAAAATATGCTTTTGAAAAATTAGGTGCGAAAGTTACAATTGTTTGGCACGAAGAGACATCTATTCCAGCTGATACAAAACTTATTGTACTTCCAGGTGGGTTTTCTTATGGAGATTATTTAAGAAGTGGTGCTTTAGCAAAACATGCTCCTATTATGGATGCAGTAAAAGCTTATGCTGCAAATGGTGGATATGTACTTGGAATCTGCAATGGTTTTCAAATTTTAACAGAAACAGAACTTCTTCCAGGTGCTTTAAAACGAAACGATAATCTTCACTTTATCTCAAAACATCACCATATTAAAGTTGTAAATAATGAGAATAAATTTCTGCAAGAACTTCAAGTTGGAGATGTTTTAAATATCCCTGTTGCTCATCATGATGGAAATTTTTATATTGATGAAGCTGGTCTAACTGAGTTAAAACAAAATGGGCAAGTTTTACTTCAATATTGTGATAAAGATGGGGTTAATCAAATACTTAATGGAAGTATTGAACAAATAGCTGGAATTTGTAATAAAAATAAAAATGTATTTGGTCTTATGCCTCATCCTGAACGAGCTATGGAGATGCTGCTTGGTTGTGATGATGGAGTCAAAATGTTAATGGGTTTCTTAAAGTAATTCTATCACATGACACATTATCTCAAACTCATTGTTAGTTTTTTCATTCTTTTTTCTCAAACCTTACTTTTTGCAGTAGAAGATATTCAACCATCTCCTACTGATTCTGCTTCAAAAATTTTATATGCTAAATACACCTCATATCCAACAACAGTTTATACGAGAGAAAAATTTAGTGTCAAAATAGAAGCAACTATTTTACTCCCTGATGATAAAGAATTTTCACTTTTTACTGATATTCCAGATAGTGATAATCTTAAAAAACAAACAGAAGAGATCACTTGGTATAAAAAAGACAATTCTAAATATGAGGCTACTTTAACTTTCAAAGCAAAGGATGAGCCTTTTGTTTTCCCTATTATTGGACTTTCTATTTTAGATGCAAATAACACTATGCTTGACAAAAGTTTATTGATTATTGATAATATTGCATTCAATAAACTTCCAATAAACAAAGATTTATATGCAAATATTTCAGCATCAAATCTAAATATTCAAAATCTTAAAGTAAAGCAATACAATAACGATGAGATTCTTTGTTCTATGGAGATTCATGCTAAAAATAGTAATCTTGAAGATTTTAAAATCCCACACTACACAAATCAAGGAAGAAAAGAGCTAATTAGAAAAAATGGTGAGCAAATCTTATACTATTTTGTCATTCTTCCTCGCGAAACACCTAGTATTCAATTTGAGTATTTTGACAAAGCGACACAATCACTTGCAACTTTAGAAACCCCAATTGTACTCGAAGAGGATTTAGTAAGCACTCAAACAGACCTCAATCCAAATCAGGGTAATATGGGATTCTTTAAAAAAGTATTTTTTGCCTTTATGGTAACAATTTTTGCGATGGTTTATTACTACAAAAGGTATAAGTTTGCACTTTTTATTACCCTTTTGTCAGCAATTATTTTAATCAATATGATGCTTCCAAACTCTCATATGACACTAAAAAAAGAGCAAAAAGTCTATATTTTACCAACCCTAAACTCTACTATATTTAAGGTCATTAAAGAGGAGGAAGATGTTGAAGTGCTTATGGAGAAAAATGGATTTACAAAAATACTCTTCAAAAATAATCATATAGGTTGGGTCAAAAATGACTAAAATTCGAGGAATTTTAGTCCTAATACAGTTTGCATTTACCGTTTCGATTACAATTATTTTGATGTATATTTTTAGACAAAAAAATAGAATCGTGAGAAAAACTTGGGCTCAATTGCAACTCAAACTTATGGGTGTCAATTTAATTGAAGAGGGGCATTATAACCATGATGCAGATATGCTCATTTTCAACCATCAATCGATGATGGATATTATACTTTTTGAAGCGATTGCCTCAAGAGATATTACTTGGATTGCCAAAAAAGAGATTGGCGATATCCCTTGGTTTGGGCATATTTTAAAAGCTCCAAAGATGATAATGGTTGAGAGGGAGAGTAAAAAAAGCCTTATTGCCCTTTTAAAAGATGCAAAAGAAAGACTTGATGATAATAGACAACTTTGCATCTTTCCAGAAGGAACTAGAACAGATGGAAAAAATCTTCGAAAATTTAAAGCAGGGGCTAAAGTAATAGCAGAAAAATATAACCTTACTGTACAGCCAATTGTAATCATAGGCTCAATCGATGTCTTTGATTCTAAAAGAGCAACACAAAAAAGTGGGGATATCAAGGTAGTCTATCTTCCTACAATAAAAGCAAATAAAGAAACAGCTTGGTATGAAGAAGCGGAAACAAAAATGGGTGAAATACTCAAAAAAAATATTGTGGAGTAATTGATGAATGAGCTAAATCAGGTAAAAGAGCAAATAAAAAAATATGTTGTAGAGATATCTGACCAAAAAAGTTTAGAACTTTTAGAGATGCTTCCAAGCGGTAAAATGCTACGAAGTAAACTCATTTTAAAAATTGCTGGCATTAGCGAAGATTCTATAAAACTTTGTGCAGTTGTTGAGATGATTCATGCTGCATCACTCCTTCACGATGATGTTATTGATGATGCAACTACTAGAAGGGGTCAAAAAACTATCAATGCACTTTTTGGTAATCTTACTTCGATAATGTTTGGGGATATACTTTATTCTAAAGCTTTTACAGAACTTACAATGATGGATAAAGAGATAGCTTATACTATTTCAAATGCTGTAACTCTTCTTAGTGTAGGTGAACTACTTGATGTTGAATTATCAAAAACTTTTAATACCTCTTATGATAAATACATTGATATGATATATAAAAAAACTGCTTCGCTAATAGAAGCGAGTGCAGCAAGTGCAGCTATTTTAGCTTCAAAAAATAAAGAAAACTTTGCATCGTATGGGAGAAATCTTGGAATTGCATTTCAAATGGTAGATGATATCTTAGATATTACAGAAGATAGTATAAAACTTGGAAAGCCTGCGATGCTTGATTTTGTCGAAGGGAAAGTTACTATTCCATATCTTCTTACTTGGGAAAAGTTAGGAGATGAAGAAAAAAGCAAACTCGAATCTTTCTATAAAAAAGAGCTAACACAAACAGAATCTCTTTGGTTAAAAGAACAATTCACTGCAACAAATGCTATTAGTGACAGTATCAATTTAGCAAAAGAATTTGGAAATCTAGCTATTGAAGCAATTTCAAATGAAAATAACAATGATTTAGTATTGATTATGAAAGCGATGATAGAACGAGACTTCTAGCACTCTCTTCCTATTTTTGAGCTTTTATAGCCCTATTTTCTCTACCAAAGTATCGTTATCTTGGACAAACCTCTCGCATTGCTGACTACTTAGTGTGGTGCATATCTCTTCCCATTTTTTGGTATGTCCACCGTTTTCTTGTGAAAAATTTCCAAAAAAGAACATTAAAGCATGTGCATATTCATGTGGCAAAACGGTATCTATCATATACTGTTCATTCTCTTTAAATCTATTTTTATTCAAAGTGATAAAAATATTCCCTTTTTTATCAATTGCGGCAAACCCAAATAAACTATTTGAAATAGTATCACTAATATAGATAGGAATATTTACTTTAATACCATATTTTTCAAATACAATCTTTTTGAGTTCTAGATTTTTATCTTCAATTTTTCTGACAATCTCTTGTGGAAGTGGATTGTTAAAAAATTTATTTTTCTCATTTGTAATATAAAACAATCCAATAACAGCAAAGAGTGTAATAAAAAAAAATCCCCTAACATAAGGTGAGGAGTTCATTTAGAACATTCTCCACTACCGATTTTATCCACTTTTTCTCTATTTACCTAAAAACTCTTTTTTATTTGCATTATCAACAAGTTCATTAGCTAGCTTAGAAGTTGCAAGTGCTATATCTTGTGTTTTACTTGCTATATTCGCATTTTGACGAGTTTTTTGGTCTAAAATTTCAACAGTTTGATTTATTTTTACAATTCCAGAATGTTGCTTGTGGGAATCTATATTGACATTTTCTATTAAACTAATAGTCTGTTCTATATGTCCATTAAGTCCTTCATATCCAACTATCATCTCTCCTGCTATCTCTTTTCCTTCGATTGATTTATTTGTAGCAATTTCAACTAAATTTTTTATCTCTTTTGCTGCATCACTACTTCTATTTGCTAGATTTCTCACTTCCCCAGCAACAACTGCAAAACCTTTTCCAGCCTCTCCCGCTGTTGCAGCTTCAACTGCTGCATTTAAACTTAAAATATTTGTTTGAAATGCTATCTGATCAATAATTGTAATCGCTTGATTTATCGATGCTACCTGAGCAGCAATATCATCCATCGCATTAGCTGTTCTTCCAGCTAGTCCTTGACCATCTTTTGCTGAATTTGTAACCATATTTGATAAATTAGCAATTTGTGATATTTTCGAAGTTGTACTTGCCACAATATCTGTAAGTTCTTTGAGAGCAACTGTTGTATTGTCAAGCTTGACAGCTGTATCGCTTGAAGATTCTTGGAGTGTATTTATATTATCTAACAGTGATTTTGCAGAGTTTTGCAAAGTAACACCTGTCATTTTATTTTCTACCAACATCTTAGTCAATGTAGTATGAAGTGTATTAAGTCCCAAAACAAGCTTTTCAAAAACTCCATCTCTTTCATCATTAGGGTCTAATTGTAAAGTTTGCATATAATTATTTTTTGCATATTGTTCAAGTATGATATTTATTTTCGAAAATCTATTATAGGTATTTTGTATCATCCTATTGACATTCTCTTTAAACTCTTCAAGTGATCTATTTGATGTCTTTGCTTCAATAAATTGGCTATACCAACCGTTACCAACTCGTGCAATCACTTTTTTTGCCTCGTTAATAAGCTCATTATCCTCTTTAATAGTTTGCTCAATTTGTTTCATATTGTCATTTAAAACTTGTGACATCTTCGCAATTTCATCAGATGAATTAATAACTATTGGTTCTATAGATTGTTTTTCCCTATTGAGATATGCAAAAAACGAGATTAACCCTTTTTCAAAATTTTCTAGTGGAGTGGAAATATATCTTTTGCTTGCTATAAAAATAAATCCCATAACAACCACAAAGAGAGCAATAGCCATCATCCATAAAAATTGAATAATATTATCAATCTTCTTTTGCTCTTCAGTTATATCAATTGTTATACTTGTTGCACCTAAAACATCTCCCTCTTTGACAGCATGGCAACTTGTACAATCAGTACCTCGAAAATTTTTTGAAGCTTTATAAGGATAGACAATTCTAATAGTGTTTTTCTCACCATCCATCTCATTTTTAATAATCATCTTCCCACTTGATAAAACTTCTTTATCTATAGCATCTTTTGGTGCTTCTGCAGGAATCCCACTTCCATATTGACTTACAACATGAGAAGAACGAAATACCCTAAAATCTAAGACATCTTCACTTGCTTTTGTTTTATCATAAAACAATTGTCTGTTCGCTTCATCTCCTATAATTCCTGTCAACATAAACATATTAAGAGTGTTTAGTGACATTACCGCAATCTCTTGTGCTTTTTGTGTAGTTGTTTCTTCCATCTGTTTTTTAAACTTACCATGTAACCACATCACTGCGATAACCGAAGTAACAAATAAAATGATCCCAATAATTGTTTGTATTTTGAACCCTATAGTAATCCGACTTTTCATCTTATTCTCCAAAATATTCTTATTATAAAAAGTTATGATATAGAAATTATCATTAAATCTAACCCTTATAAATAAACTATATTATCTCTACTTTTTTTCTATTCCAAAATATTGTGATCTCAAAGTTAAATCTGTAATGGCTATTT